>JASLDM010000055.1 GCA_030151565.1 Flavobacterium sp.
GATATCTTTATTAAAACGTGTGGTCAAAATTAACTAACGAATCTTTGATACTCGGATTCTTTAGTTGTTTTTCAATTTTTTATACGTACGAATTAATTCTTTTAGCTGACGATTTGATGTAGCGTCTACATCTTTATCAGATAAAAAATGTCTAAACTTGAAATTACTTTTATAGTTTTTAAGAATAATCTCTTGATCCACAATTAAAAGTTCATTTCTCAAATGTTGCTTTTCAACTTCTAAGGAATTAAGTAATTCGAATTTATCTCCAAAATCTCTTCTAAAAGTTGTGGTATTAAAAGGAATTGAATTTAAAATTTGCATTTGTTTTTTTGACTTTTGGTCTAAATCTCCAATGATTTTAATTGCAATGGCCTCTACCTCATTTTTTGATAATTGATCTAAATTTTTAGGCACCAACGGTTTCAATTGTTGTTTGTGATTCCCTTTTTTGTGGTCCGCAGACTTATTTACAGTTTGGGCAGAAATAAATCCACTTCCAAAACATTTTTTACAATTACTATTTAAGCCTTGACACGAACAAATTTCAGATCTCATTATTTTTTATTTAAAACGTATATATTTCGAGTGCAAAAGTAATACAATTCTATCTCAAAATAATTTAAAATGTTCTTGTAATTATCCTGTACTATAAAGTTGCTATTTTATTGTTTTGAAAAAGAAATGGGTTTGAATACTTCCCGTAAAAAAAGCGCTTTTGAATTAAAAAAACGAAGCAGTTGGAAACCTTTTTGAAGTAAAAAGACACAAAAAAAAGTAAAGACATAAAAAAACTCCCTAAGCAGAATTGGAAGCCTGACAGAGGGAGTATAATCAGTCGTATAACATTCGTCTGACAGTGCAATATTACTACTTTTAATCGATTTACAAGTCAATTCAAGATGTTTTTTTTCGGGTTTCATCAAATAAAAAACCTGCATACTTCTAAGTTTCTGTAAAACACCAATCTAAAAAATAAAAAAAGAGTACAACAGTCTCAAAAATAGTTTTATTTATGCTGAAAACAGTAAATTATTCGGGTTGAAAACAAATAATTTGTACTTTGCATCGACTAATTTGCCTATGAAAACGACCACTCGCCTCCTACTTTGGCTTTTATTTATCGGTTTGCAAATGGCTTTACTTGCTTTTTTTAAGCAACATCCCGATTGGGTAGAGCACTATTATTCCAATTTATTCTACAAATATTGTAGTCAGCTCTTTCGTGCTGTATTGGGATTTTTTCCTTTTTCTATTGGCGATCTACTTTATCTTGGCGTTGGTGTTTTTGGCGTGTACAAACTGGTTAAACTGTTTCGTGGCCAACAGTCCGTGTTCTATAAAGTAAAAAAAATAGCTGTTTTAAGCATTCAAAGTATTGCGGTGTTCTTTTTCCTTTTCAACCTGCTTTGGGGTTTTAATAATTACCGTGTTCCCCTACATCAAAAACTGGATTTGGAACTGTCCTATACCGAAGAAGAATTGGTTGCACTAACCGAAAAATTAATTGAACAAACTACGGATTTGCAACTTGAGATTACCCACGATACTACAAAAGCAGTGGTGATGCCGTATAGCGAGGAACAGCTTTTACAAGATGCACATCGGGGCTTAAAGAATTTGGAAGCAGAAAATGATTGGTTGCGTTATAAGAATGATGCGATAAAAAAATCGTTATGGAGTTTGCCTTTAACCTATATGGGCTTTTCGGGCTATATCAACCCTTTTACCAACGAAGCGCAAGTAAACTATAAAGTACCCGCAATAGGTATGATTGTAACGGCTACGCACGAAACGGCGCATCAGATTGGATTTGCTAAAGAAAGTGAAGCCAACTTTATTGGGTATTTGGGAACACGTGCACAAACCGATGTACATTACCGCTATGCGGCTAGCTTGTATGCGTTGAAATATTGCTTGTCTACCTTGGAAAAAAATGAATCAGAAGCTTTTTTAATACTTCACGCCAACCTAAATTCAGGAGTGCTGACAAACTTATATGAAAGCACCGTTTTTTGGAGTGGGTATCGCAATTTTTCTAATTCATTTTTTAAGGTATTCTACGGAAGTTTTTTAAGGGTAAACAATCAAAAAGAAGGAATCAAAAGCTACAATCGCTTTGTTGATTTACTGATTAATTACCACAAAAAAAATCCTTTATAAGCCTTTACTTTTCAATGTCTGAAGAAAAGCTTTCGTTGTTTTTATTCTTGTACGGACGAACGATGATTCTTCCTTGGCGGTCAAAGAAAATATAATTGTACAACCAGTTCCAAAACACCACCAGTTTGTTTCTAAATCCAATTAAGGACATCAAGTGCACAAACATCCATACAAACCAAGCAAAACTACCGCTAAACTGCCATTTAGGTAAGTCTACAACCGCTTTGTTTCTTCCGATGGTAGCCATAGAACCTTGGTCGTTATAACTGAATTTTTTCAATGGTTTTTTCGCTCTTAGTCGCATCAAGTTTGCTGCCAAAAGATCTCCTTGTTGTATCGCTGGCTGCGCCATCATTGGGTGTCCCATTGGGTTTTTATCGGTAACCATTGCAGCAATATCTCCAATAGCAAATACGTCTTCAAAACCGGCTACTTGATTGAATTCATTTACCTTCATTCGGTTTCCACGTTGCACAACAGCTTCATCAAATCCGTCAACCAAAGCACCTTTTACCCCGGCCGTCCAAATAACGGTTTCACTGGCAAATGTTTTACCTGATTTGGTTTTCACTACTTTACCGTCATACGCCACCACGTGCTCATTCAACCAAACATCAACCCCTAGTTTTCTCAAAAACTGAAACGCTTTTTCCGAAGCTTTTAGCGACATCGCGTCCAATACTTTACTCGAACCTTGAATGACATTAATTTCCATTTTTCGAATATCCAAATCCGGGTAATCTTTTGGCAAAACGTGGCGTTTCATCTCTGCCAAAGCCCCAGCGAGTTCTACACCTGTTGGTCCTGCTCCTACAATCACAAAGTTCATCAAAGCCTTTTGTTTTTCGATATCGTTGGTCAATAAAGCCGACTCGAAATTCTCCAACACCAAACTTCTAATGTTCAACGATTGTGGAATGGTTTTCATAGCCATACTGTTCTTTTGGATTTCTTCATTTCCAAAAAAGTTGGTCATAGATCCCGTTGCAATCACCAAATAATCGTAAAAAATGGTTCCGATATCAGCAATCACTTTTTTCCCTTCGGTATCGATCTTTTGTACATTGGCCAAACGAAAGTAAAACTCGTCGTAATTGCGAATTACTTTACGAAGTGGATAAGCAATCGACCCTGCTTCTAAACCACAAGTTGCCACCTGATACAATAACGGCTGAAACGTATGGTAGTTATGCTTGTCTAACAAAACAACTTGAAAGTTTTTGTTTTTAAGCTTTTTGGCTAAAGTCAATCCTCCAAAACCTCCCCCAATGATAACAACTCTTGGATTGCTTGAAGTAGGAATATTCATTCTAGTCATAGTGTTCATCTTTAAAAATGTAAAATTACAAAGAAATACCGATGTGCTGCTTCTGATTTAGAAAACATTATCCTTTATTGAAAATTTAAAACTACATTTGATGTAACAAAATCTCTTTAAGTTCGTCATATAGGCAGAATAAACAACAATGGAACAAGAATTTATTAGACAACTTGATGCTCATCAAAACCTGATTCACAAGGTATGCAAATTGTATACCTCGGATGAAGCGTCGCATAAAGACTTGTTTCAAGAAATTTCCATTCAGCTTTGGAATGCGTACCCAAAATTTAGAGGGGACTCTAAATTTACCACTTGGGCGTATCGGATTGCATTAAATACAGCTATATCGTTGTACCGGAAAAAGAAAAGAACGATTTCAACTATTACGTACGACAGTACTTATCATCGTTTTGAAGCTACGGAGTACAACTATGAAGAAGAAGAACAGCTCAAAATTCTCTACCAAGCTGTACACAAACTCAACGATATTGAAAAAGCCCTAATCTATATGTATTTGGAAGACAAAGATTATGCAGAAATAGCAGAAGTACTCGGAATTAGCGAGGGAAATGCTAGGGTGAAGATGAACAGAACCAAAAACAAGCTTAAGAAAATTTTAAATCCTTAAAGAGATTACGATTTTATGAATGATTTAGATCAGATAAAACAACATTGGAAAAACGCAGCTAATTTTCCAAAAGTTACCCAAGATGAAATCAAGAAAATGATTCACAAAAGATCATCTTCTCTGGTGATGTGGATATTGGTTATCAGTATCTTGGAATTCATCTTATTGAATTTCATCACCAAATTGATACCGATAGATTCTGAGGAAACCCCTACAGGTGTGTCTTCTTTTGATGCCTTGGTAGATAAATTTGACTATATATCCATCAGTATATCGCTGGTTTTTATCTTTATTTTCTATAAAAATTATAAGAAAATAGCGGTGTATTCTTCTTCTAAGGATCTGATGATGCAAATTTTGAAAACCAAAAAAACAGTTAACTACTACATTTACTTGAATTTAGCCTTAATAGTATGTGCCTTAACTTTTCTGCTATACTGTTTGTTTACCTATGAAAACACACTGATTCCAGATAGCTTTAATCCGACTGCTTACATCCTTTTGGCTATTTTTATTCTACTATCTGCCCTAGTAATTTTCGCAATATGGTTATTTTACAGACTGATTTACGGGTTTTTATTAAACAAGTTGATGAAAAACTATAAGGAATTGGAAAAAATAGACTCTCATTAAAAATTAATTCCGAACTTTGTGTAATCTCAATTATCAAATTCTTTAGATGACAATTACACAATTATTATATGTTTTAGCTGTAGCAGAACACAAAAACTTTACGCTTGCAGCAGAAAAAAGTTTTGTAACGCAGCCTACTTTAAGTATGCAAATTCAGAAGCTAGAAGATGAATTAGGTGTCTTGCTTTTTGATCGTACTACAAAACCGATTCAGCCTACAGAGGTAGGAATGGTTATTATCAAACAAGCCCAACGCATTGTGGATGAAGCCGATCGTATTAAGGATTTGATCGATCAACAAAAAGGCTTTATTGGTGGGGAGTTTAAATTGGGGATTATCCCAACGATTACGCCTACCTTACTCCCGATGTTTTTAAAGAACTTTATCAATACACACAAAAAGGTAAACTTAATTATTGAGGAGTACACTACTGAAGAAATCATTGTGCGATTGCGCAACGGACATCTTGATGCTGCTATTGTAGCAACACCTTTGGTAGAAGCCGATTTGGTGGAAAACGTGTTGTATTACGAGCCTTTTGTAGGTTATATGCCTAAGGAGTTTCGAGAGGCAGGACAAACCGAACTTACACCGGATACCTTAGATTTAAAAGAACTGTTGCTGCTGCAAGACGGACACTGTTTTAGAGATGGTATCTTAAACATTTGCCAGAGCAAACAAGTAACCGACGATAAAGCATTCAAACTAGAAAGTGGTAGCTTTGAAACCTTGATTCGCTTGGCAAATGAAGGATTGGGCTACACCTTGCTTCCTTATTTGCATACACTGGAATTGAAAGAGGCAGATCAAGTCAATTTGATTCAGTTTAAAAATCCAAAGCCTGCACGTGAGGTGAGTTTAATTTACTCCAAAAACGAGTTGAAGATTCAAATCATCAATGCTTTAAAAGAAACCATTATGGGGGTAGTCCGTGGGGCTATTGCTTTCCAGGATGTTCAAATTATAAGTCCAAAAACAAAAGGATAATCCATCCTTTGCTTTACTGCATAAAAAAAGCCTAAGAGAATCTCTTAGGCTTTTTTATTGTTTGGTTTCTTATTTATCTTCTTCGCTGTTTTTTACAACCAATCGGAATCCTTCTCCGTGAATGTTTAAAATTTCAACGTTTTCATCAAGTTTAAGATACTTTCTCAATTTGGCAATATAAACGTCCATACTACGAGAAGTAAAGTAGTTATCATCTCTCCAGATCTTTGTTAGAGCTACCTCACGAGGCATTAAATCATTCTCGTAAACAGCTAACATTTTCAACAATTCATTTTCTTTAGGTGAGAGTTTGATTGGCTCGTCATTCTCAAACGTTAAGAATCTCAATTTAGAATTCAAATGGAAGCGACCAATTTGGAATTCAAATTTAGTATTGTCTGTTTTTACTTCAGAAGATTTTCTATGAATAATAGCTTTGATCTTCATCAATAATACTTCAGAATCAAATGGCTTATTTAAATAATCATCTGCTCCTACTTTATACCCTTTCAGCACATCTTCTTTCATTGATTTTGCTGTTAAGAAAATAATAGGTACTTCTTTGTTTTTCTCTCTTATTTCTTTGGCTAAAGTAAATCCGTCTTTATAAGGCATCATCACATCTAAGATACATAAGTCATAAGACTCACGCTTAAATTTTTCGAAACCTTCCATACCGTTTTTAGCTAACGTAACTTCAAAGTCATTGATCGCTAAATAATCTTTTAAGATAGCTCCAAAGTTTGGATCATCTTCTACTAATAAAATCTTTTTGTTGTTTGTTGTTTCCATATATATTAATTTATTAATGGCAATTTGATGATAAAGGTACTGCCTTTACCTTTTTCACTTTCTACGTAAATTTGTGCATTGTGGTCCAAAATAATTTGTTGCACATATGCTAAACCTAAACCGTGCCCCTTTACATTATGTAAATCTCCAGTGTGTTCTCTATAAAACTTTTCAAAAATACGCTTCTGAGCTGTTTTACTCATCCCAACACCTTGATCTTGAACTTTAATCAATATAAAGTCTTTAATGTTTTCTGTAAAAACGTCAATTTTAGGAGCATCACTTGAATACTTTATTGCGTTATCCAGAATGTTCACAATTACACTCGTAAAATGAAATTCATTTAGCAACGCATCACTTCTCTTTGCATCCAAATGCAAATCGATAGTTCCTCCGCGATCTTGTACTATTAAACTTACGTGATCGACTGCTGTCTCAATAATCTCGTGGACATCCATATCTTCTTTATCGATATCCAACTCTCTTTTTTCTAATTTCGAAATTCGAAGTACGTTTTCAACTTGTGCGTGCATACGTCGATTCTCGTCTTTAATCATCTGCAAATACCGTGCAACTTTCTCAGAATCACCAATTACCTTTGGATTTCTAATAGCATCTAAGGCTAAATTAATCGTCGCAATAGGAGTTTTAAACTCGTGCGTCATATTATTGATAAAGTCTGTTTTGATCTCAGAAATTTGCTTTTGCTTTATCAATTGATTAATCGCATTAAAATACGCTGCGATAATCACCAAGGTAAATAATAACGATAGAATGGTAATTCCTATCAGTGATGAGAACAAGTATTTACTCTTATTTGGAAAAGTAACATACAGATGGTACTTGCTCTTACCATCGTTATCAGTTAAAATAGGCACTCCGTACGTAGAACCCTCCTGATACACAAAGTCATCCGACTTTACTTTTGTTGCTAATCCATTGTTGTAAATTCCAAATTCAAAACCAGCTGTAACACCGTATTGACGCAACTCACTATTTAATATTTCAGTCAGCTCTGTTTTTGAAATTCGTTCATCGATACGTCTTAACCCTACGATATCTTTAAAATAAATATCAAATTGAGCACGATCAAGAATATCTAAATTATCTGCATTTTCAATGATTTCATCGGGAAAATTCTTTTTAAGAACGGTAGCCTCGTCCACATTATTCCCTTTGTAAATCTCTGTTTTTCTATGAGAAACAAAGTTTTTTACTGTTATGCTACTATCGTTGAAATTCGTATCAAAGAGCGAACTTTTCATATTGAAATCTTCCAATATTAAAGTGTTTGAATAAATTACCTGCTCATTTGTGGTTGGATTTCGTTCCACATACATAAACTGCTTAAGCTCACTTTGTTTGGGTGCAACCCCAATACTGTCTTTCAGTTCGTTGTACTTTCTGTAAAAGTTAGTTGCTTCGTTCTGTTCTAATCGATTGGCAACGTTCCCGATTACTTGCTGTACGTGAAACTTAAACTGTTCTTCATTGTTTTTATAAGACGAATTAATCCAGTATAACTGTACGATAATGATCCCCATCAAGGAGAAACTCATCACTGAAACTAATAAACGAAACTTAAATTTATTCATTTGTATATCAAAATTAACATATTAAAATAAGCATTCAACAGCCCTTAACTAACATTTAACAATTAAAGAAAATGATTTTTTAAGTTAAAATCTGATCGATTATTTCTAAAACTTGAATTTCTGTGTCTTTTATTTCTATATTTTTAATTATAAAGTCGCTAAAAGCTTCTTTTTCTAAATCCGACATCTGATTCTCAATTATCTTAATTACGCTCTCTTTTGTTACTTTATCACGCTCCATCACGCGTGCTACCCTAACTTCCAATGGTGCAGTCACTAAGATTACTTTATCACACATACCTTGTAAATTGGATTCCAAAAGGATGGCAGACTCTTTTAGCACAAATGGTGCCGACGCGTTTTCCGCTACCCATTCTTCAAAGTCCAATCCAACGGCTGGATGCACTATGCTGTTGAGTTCTTCTAATAATGCAGCGTCTTTAAACACCAGATCGCGTATTTTTTTACGGTCCAGTTTTCCGTCAACCACCACATTTTCTTCAAAAACAGTTTGCACACAAGCTACAATATCCTCACGATCCATAATTAGTTTGGCGCGTTCGTCTGCGATGTAAATTGGAATACCTTGTTGTTCAAAAAGCTTCGCTACAGTTGTTTTTCCACTGCCAATTCCCCCTGTTAATCCTATAATTTTTGTCATACTATTCGGCTTTAAAAAACATTTCTGGCATTCCTTCTTCAGGCTTCACCCCCATTACAGCTAACTTAAATGTGGATATAGCAAACCCTCTTCCGTATCCATAGAACTGAATCAGGGTGGCAATTATTGTAAGAAAACCAATCTTTATATTTTTCTCTTTTAAAGTAGCTGATACCAAAAGAATTAACAAATATAGCAGATAAAGTAGAACTCCAACATAAATTCCTAAAACAGCTGCAAATAAACTTGTTAGCAAGCCAATCATAAACAAGAAAGGAAACCAATACGTCAGTTTTTTATACTCAGGATAGCGTTGGTTTAAAATAGGTCTAGCCTTGCCAAACTTGGTTACTTGGATGTAAAAACGCTTCCAATCGATACGGCGCTTGTGATACACAAATGCTTTAGGGAACAATTCGGTTTCATAGCCCAAATTCCACAAGCGAATAGTCAAGTCTGGATCTTCACCAGGATGTATGTTTCCAAAACCTCCAGATGCTTCAAAAGCCTCTTTAGAGATGCCCATATTAAAGCTTCGAGGCTGAAATTTATGAATGCGCTCAGACGCTCCACGGATACCTCCAGTGGTTAAAAAAGAAGTCATTGAAAAGTTGATGGCTTTTTGCACATCAGAAAAACTAGCTAATGCCGCATCAGGTCCACCAAAACAAGCCACATATTTTTCTGACAAATACGCATCTACTTGCTCTAGGTAATGCGCAGGTAATAAGCAGTCCGAGTCCAAGATAATAAAGTAATCGCCTTGGGCTTTGCGCATCCCGTAATTGCGAGAACTACCTGGTCCGGAATTATCTTTATAATAATACGAGATGTTTAAACGTTCTCTATAGCGCGCTACTACGTCATCGCATCGAACGGTGGAGCCATCTTCAACCACAACTATTTCATAGTTTGACCGATACGTCTGCGTGGTTAAGCTTGCCAAAAGTTCATCGATTTCATCTGGTCGATTATATACTGGAATGATAAATGAGTAGTGCATTATAAAGTTTTACTAAAAGATAAACAAATGTATTGTTTCGTATTGTAATAACGAAATTCATTACTATATTTATCATTAAAAATTTGAAAATAGCTCATAAAAAAAGCATTATTAATCCAAAGAAATTGTTTTTTTAAAAACTATTATCACAACTAATTATTTAAAATAAATTAAAAAATGAATACCATAAACATCCTATGGGTTGACGATGAAGTCGATTTATTAAAGCCACATATTCTTTTTTTAGAAAAGAAAAACTATAATGTATCGACCTGCACAAATGGACAAGATGCTATTCAATTATTTAAAGATCAGCTTTTTGATATTGTATTTTTAGACGAAAATATGCCTGGTTTAAGTGGTTTAGACACCCTTCAAGAAATTAAAGCCATCAAACCGGCAACTCCTATTATAATGATTACCAAAAGCGAGGAAGAGTACATAATGGAAGAAGCCATTGGTGCTAAAATCGCAGATTACTTAATCAAGCCTGTAAATCCGAACCAGATTTTATTGAGCTTGAAAAAAAACTTAGACCACTCGCGTTTGGTTTCCGAGAAATCCTCTTCCAGCTATCAGAGAGAATTCCGCAATATTTCATTAGAGTTGATGGAAGCGTCAAACTATGAAGAATGGATCTCGATTTACAGAAAACTCATCTATTGGGAACTAAAGTTGGAAAACATAGAAGACCAAGGTTTGATATCCATCTTGGAAAGCCAAAAGTCTGAAGCCAATATTCAATTCGGAAAATTTGTAGAGAAACGCTACGAAACTTGGATCAACAATCCAGAGGAAAGTCCTGTATTGTCGCATCAGATTTTCAGAAAATGGGTAGCACCAGAATTAAAAGGAGATAAAAACGTGCTGTTTGTCGTGATTGACAACCTTCGTTTTGACCAATGGCGCGCCTTTGAAAACATTGTAAACAACCATTATAAGGTGCAGGAAGAAAAGAGCTTCTACTCTATTTTGCCCACCGCTACACAATATGCTAGAAATGCCATTTTCTCTGGATTAACACCTTTGCAAATGGAACAACAGTTTCCTAAATACTGGAAAAACGACACCGATGATGGTGGTAAAAACCTGTTTGAAAACGAGTTTTTGCAAGAGCAATTGAAGCGTTTGCGTTTGGATATTAAAAATGAGTATTTCAAAATTACCAACCAAAAAGAAGGTAAAAAACTAGTAGACAACTTCAAATCCCTTAAGGACAATAAGCTGATTACCGTAGTTTACAACTTTGTGGATATGATCTCGCACGCCAAAACGGAAATGGAAGTAATCAAAGAACTGGCTTCTAATGACAAGGCGTACCGCTCCTTAACCACCAGTTGGTTTCAAAACTCACCGCTTTTAGAAATCATTCAACAGGCACAATTGGCAGGCTTTAAATTGATCATAACCACCGATCACGGTACTATTAATTGTAAAAATCCTTCTAAGGTAATTGGCGATAAACAAACCAGTTTAAACCTGCGTTACAAAACAGGAAAAAGCTTAACGTTTGAACAAAAAGATGTATATGCTGTAAAAGATCCTAAAAAAATACAACTTCCTGCCATCAATATGAGTAGTTCTTTTATTTTTGCAAAAAGCGACTATTTCTTGGCTTACGTCAATAACTTTAATTATTACGCCAGCTATTTTAGAAATACCTACCAACACGGAGGTATCTCGTTAGAAGAAATGATTGTTCCCTTTATAATTTTAGATCCAAAGTAAATGGAAATTATATTCAAATTAGATGAAATTGAACAAGTAGCCCAAAAACTACTTCACGAAATAAAACACAATATCGTTTTGTTTGACGCCAATATGGGCGTTGGAAAAACCACATTAATCAAAGAATTAGCCAAGCAACTTGGTGTAGCAGACCTAACCAGTAGTCCTACCTTTTCTATTGTTAATGAATACCAATCGCAAACCACAGGGGCAACCGTGTATCACTTTGACTTGTACCGCATTACTTCTGATGAAGAAGCTTACGATATGGGGCTAGACGAATACTTTGACTCTGGCAATTGGTGCTTTATCGAGTGGCCAGAACAAGCAGCTAGTTTACTTCCAAGCACACATACATTGCTAAAAATAAACTTATTAGCCGATGGTTCACGAAAATTAACAGTGCATAATACCTAATAAAAATGGCCATTACTACCCCTTTTAATTCCAAAGAATTAATTCCTCAAGAGGAATGTTTATTGGTAGACAGAAAAAAAGGATCGCTATTTATTGGTGTTCCAAAAGAGGATTTTAACATCGAGAAACGGATCTGCTTAACTCCAGAAGCCGTACATACTTTGACCAATTATGGACATCGGGTATTGCTAGAAGCTGGAGCAGGAGAAGCCGCTTCTTACCCCGATTTGGAATACAGCAAAGCAGGTGCGGAAATAACACACGATACTAAAAAAGTATTTGGCTGTGCCATCGTTATTAAGGTAGTGCCGCCCACTTTGGAAGAAATCGAATGGATGGCACCCGCAAGTACGTTATGGTCTACCATACAGCTTAAAACACTGGATAGCGCTTATTTTAAAAAACTGGCTTCTAAAAAAATCAGCGCCATAGGTCTAGACTTTTTCAAAGAACGCAACGGATCCTATCCTGCCGTGCACGCATTGAGCGAAATAGCAGGAATTTCCTCTATACTCATAGCCTCTGAATTGATGACCACTTCCCAGTCTGGAAAAGGCTTGTTGTTTGGAAACATTACAGGCGTACAACCCACAGAGGTAGTCATATTGGGCGCAGGAATTGTAGCAGAAAACGCAGCACGCACTGCATTAGGGTTAGGCGCCAATGTACGCGTATTTGACAATTCACTTCAAAAATTAAAACGCTTACAAAACAATTTACCGCATAGAATTGCCACTTCTACACTTCAAGAAAAAGTGCTTTTAAAGGCCTTGATGCGTTGCGACGTAGCCATTGGAGCCATAAAAGGTAAA
>JASLDM010000113.1 GCA_030151565.1 Flavobacterium sp.
ATAAGGATGATATTCTTTTTTAGAAACTAACTTGATCTCCTAGTTTTACAAGCTTACAGCTTTGATCCAAATCGACTTGACAATAGGTCGTGAAGTGGTTTTAGATTGTACTTGTTCGGGACAAGTTCGAGACAAGTACCACAGCCACTCGGAAATCAGCTTTTTTTCGGTAGGTGAGTGGTACGAATGTGGTGGATGTGTGGTACAAGGTGCGTTTAAGTCACTACTGGCTTAGGGATGAAGTGGATTTGACTAGGTTTTTTTATATGTTTTAATAACGATTAGTTGGCACAGAAGGTTCTTTAAGTTGTGGCTTTTCAATTGATTATTTTGATTTTCTCTTAAGCGAAACTGTGTGATTTGATGAGAATAGTATTAAAATTGCGTGGATTGTAATTTGATTTTAATTATTTACAAGGTGTTTGTGTTTAATACTTAATCTCGATTGGGGCTTGGATAGTGTTTTTTCTTCTTCTAATCAATGCTAAGCTATTTTTTTATACAAAAGGTAGATAGAGTAGGATGGTCGAGTTTGGGGCTGTAAGGGCTTAAAATAAAAAAAGCAATCTGTAGAAGATTGCTTTTTATTTATAGAACTAACTTGGGTTATTTTTTATTTTTTTCGATACGCTCAACAGTTAAGCCATCCATACAGAAATAAACAGCGGTGTTTGGTCCGTAAGCTCCAGAATCAGAAGTGTCTAATTGGAATAATAAGTATTTAACTTTACCTAATGAAGATAAATCTACTTGTTGCCAGTTTAACGAAATCTCATTTACACCATTTCTAAAATCTACAAAGTAATGTTCAACTACTTCAGTGCTTATTTTGTTTGTATCATCAACACCGTAAATATTGATTTTGAAAAAGTCTCCTTGTGTGAATTTTCTAGCAAAAGAATCTCCGTTTAAGATTCCGTAATATGGCCAAGGGTGAATAGCCATATTTAAATTTACAGCTTTGTATTCGTTTTTATTGTCGTCTATTTTGATCCAGTTAGAATACATTTTTTCATCAAAAACACCTTCTTCTGCCTCATAGTCTTTTCCGTAGTATCCCCAGAATCCAACTAAGTATGGAGATCCTTTTCCTTTAAGACCACCTTGAGCCATATTACCCCATTGGTTTTCAATCCAACCGCCTGAGTTTCCTTCTCCTTGGTCAGAATTGTCTTGTACATTAGAAACAGTAAATCCGTCCCAAGTGTTCCACTCTGGGATTGCTGTATGTGAAAACTTGAAAATTTGAGATTGAACATATGTACCATCTACATAAGTGTCTTTCCAATATTTTCCATCTAAAGAAGTAATACCATCATTTAGATTGAAATTTGTTAAGTCTAAAGTAACGTAGTTGTACGTTGCTGATTTTACAACTTCGATGTCATAACGGTAGAAGCTTTTAACATCGTTGTTGATTGTTTTAAGTGTGATAACATATTTCCCAGGTTCAGCATAAGAATGGGTTAATGTTGATTCTGTTGAAAGTTCGTTATTTCCGTCAAACCAGAAGAATTGTGTACCTTCAGTAGCGATTTTAGGATCGATAGTAAATTCTTTCTTGGTTTCTGTCTTGATTTTTGAGGTCTGCTCAATTACAGAAGGAATGCCGTTGTCATCACTACTACAAGAAGTTATTGTTCCTACAAGTAGGAAAGCAGCTAGGAAATAAGCAAAAGCTTTGTTTAAACGAATTGTTTTCATTATTGAATTGTTTTAATATTTATGTTTGATAAGTGCAAGTTCTGAACACCAGTGATTTCTGTTGAAACTTCGCCAAGTTGTCCTGCTTCTTGGTTAATTCCAGTGTATACTTTGATGAAGTCAACGCCTGGTAGTGTTACTTTTTTTCCGTTTTTGTCTACAGCCCAAGATATGTCAATGGCAGAAGCATCGTCATTATTTGGTGCGTTATCAGCATATCCAAAAGGATAACTATACTGTACCCAATAACTTCCGTTTTTGCTTTCATCAACGGCATTGTTTGGTAATAATGTTCCTTTAAAGGTTATCTTGTTTTCTGTTATCCATTGTGGGTAATAGCTTTGTTTATGAAAAACATTTTTAGATTTATAACCGCTATTGCCTTGATTATCTTCCCAGAAAATATATTCTGCGTGGTTTCCTACAAGCTGTTCTTTTTCTGCAGTAGGCTTGTGGTACGTGATTTCGTAGTTTTTAATTGTGGTGTCTTTGTAATATTCACTTCCAGCAATTTCATACCATTCGTCTGCATCAGGAATTCCATTTTTATTAAAATCGTAAGCCACTAAGATGATTCCAGGTTCGCAACTTCCTCCTCTTTTACTGGCTTCTTTATTTGGGTTTCCCTCTGCCCAGAAGGAGTTTCCAAGAACTCTAAAGTCTCTTAAACCTTCTTTGTTTTCAATAGTTTGATCAAAACCAACAACTACGTATCCACCAAAACCGCCTAATGAAATCATTCCGTCTCCTTTTGGATCAGTTAGTTTTTTTTCTACTTTTTTTAAGATGCTTTCAGGGGTGTCTCCTGATTTGTATTCTGGTAGCTTGTTTGTAAATTGTCCAACACCAGGCAAGAAGTCTAATACTTTAGTTACGTGGTTGTTTTTATTGGTAGGATTAGGGCTATTATCGTCAGAAGTACAGCTTGTAGCCAATGCTCCTAAAAAGATTGCTAAGCTTGCGAATTGAATTGAGAGTCTTGTTTTTTTCATTTTTGATTATTTAGTTACAAAGGCGAAATGTGCAGGAATATTTCCGCCTGTAGTTTTCCATTTTAATTTTCCGTCTGGAGTATAGCAGTGCACGAACCCAGTTCCTACATAGTCTTGTGCATCTGTTATGTAAATTTCTTTAGTGCTTGGGTTGACAGCAATACCATAGGGAATTAGAATACCCTTTTCGGTTCCGTCTGTTATGATGTTTTCCGTAATTAGTTCTTTAGTGGTGGTATTTAAAATGCCGTAGCTAACTTTGTTTTGCCCTGTTTGATGTTTAAAAGCAGTGGCATAGAAATAAAGTTTGTCTTCATCAATAGTCATATTTGAGACGGCTAAGTTCATTTTCTGCTTTAATTGATCTGTGTTAGCGTCAATTACGTATAAGTTGGGATCCACGTCATAATAGTCTCCTCTAGAGCTTACATAAATGTCTCCTTTTTTGTCTATTTGCATGCGGTGTAAGTTAATGCCGACTTCGATTTTTTTGATTTCTTGAAAAGTAGTTAGGTCTACTACCGAAACCGTTGTATCGTAATTTGGAACGCGGTATCCCCCTGAATTTGCTACGTATAATTTATTGTTATGAACGACCATCTCTTCAGGCTGATATCCTACTGGTGTTTTTCGTGTTACTTGAAGACTTACGGTGTCGATCTCGGCAACAAAACCAATTTCAGCATTGGGGTTTATTTCGACTTTTCCAGCATAGGAACTCACGTACACTTTTCCGTTATTGAAAGCTAAATAGCGGCAATTTGGAACGTGAATTTGAGCGATATGATAACCGCTTTTAACATCAAATACTTCAACAAAGTTTGAAACATTGATTGTTGCATATGCTTTGTTTCCATAAATTTTGATGTCGTTTCCAACATCACCAAGCTCTTTTGTTATTGAAGGATTGCGTTCGGAAAAAATATCACGCGTATAAATTCCTTGATCTGCATCAAAAAAATCAATAGACGCACGGTTCATTCCCATATTTCCTTCATTGAGGAGATAGAATCCTTGTATGGTTTCATTAGGCTCGGGAATAGAAACTTGTGAGCTGTCTGATAAGAAAATCATTTCGTCTTTTCGACAGCTGCTAAAAACTATCGCTAGGAGACTAATATAAAGTAATGTGGTTAATTTCATAATTCAAAACTTAAAGTAAGGCGGAAGTTGCGGCCTGGCATTGGGAAATTAGTTACCACTTCATAATATTGATTGGCTAAATTATTTGCTTCAAGGGTGCTCTTGAAGTTGTAATTCTTCCATTTAAAGCTTTTTTGCAATGATAAATCGTGCGTGTACCACGGTTGTATTTCGTTCCTTTTTATGTTGTTTTTATTTCCATTATATCGCTTTCCTACATAGATAAAGCTATAGTTTAGTGCCCAATCTTTATAGTCCAGTTCGAGAATTGCAGAACCAGAATGCCAAGGAGTGTAAGGAATTTGATCGCCATAAAATGAGGGCTTTCCTTGAGGCGTTTTACTTTTGTCTTTGGCGGTTGTGTATTCGTATGTTAGCGTTGTGTTTAAAAACAAATCCTCTGTTAGCGCAATAGTTGTATTTGCAGTGGATTCAATTCCAATATTTTCCACTTTACCTAAATTGGTCATCATCCAACGCATCATACTAGAGGTAGGCGATGCAATAATTTTATCCGTAATATTAGCGTGGTAAGCTTCTGACGAAAAGCGGAAATGTCTGATTGGCCCACTTGTATAGTGCTTGCTGTATGTAGCGCCTACGTTGAACTGTCTTGAGACTTCTGGTTTTAAGTTTGCGGTTCCTAGTTGTGTGTAATACAGGTCGTTAAATGTTGGTAATCTAAAGATGTGTTTGTAAAAACTATGAACTACAAAATCTTGATCTTCGAATGGTTTGTAGCTCAAGAATATTGAAGGAGCATAGGCCGATCGATCGGGTGCTTGTAAGTTATAACGTACTTTTTCTTTAGTGAATGTTCCCAATAAATTTGCTTGTGCTTTTACTTTTCCTAAGTCAAGAGAAGTTGCTAAAGCTGTTATCAAGCTGATGCGCTCAGGGTAACTGAAAGGTGTTCCTTGTCCTTTTCTAGTAGCGTTTAGTTTGTTGTATTGTAAGTCTGTAGCAAATGATACTTCCCAAATAGGAGATATTTTGTAATGATGTGCAGCAGATATGTACCAATCTTGTTGATAAAAGGTGTTGTCGAACTGAGGGTTGTAGGTAACTTCCTCTTCTTGAAAGGCAACTGTTTTGCGTGATTTGTAATGCATCAAATCATAAGAAAACTTTCCCTTTAAAAGAAACTGATAACGATCTGTAACAAAGCGTGTCCATGACGCTTGAGCCATTACATTTTTATCTGCTTGGCGTTCGTTGATATTTTCAGTTTCCATAGTAATGTCACTTTTTTTGATCACATTTCCAGGTAAACCTCTGTCAGACTGATAGTAGTAAATATTGGCTTTCCAATCATTTCGATCGTCTTGACCATACCACGCATTCTCAATTCTAAACGCTTCGATATCGCTATTTTTACGATGGCCAATTGTGTCGTAGGCAACACTTCCGTCTAAATTATGACGTTTTTGCCTAAACTTATAACGCCCATTTGAGTATAAGTATTCAGCACTAAAGGTTGTGCTTATTTGGTCGTTTAATTTATAATCTGCACGAATGGAAGGATTGTTTAATTGGATGCTTCCCATTCTATATTTTCCTGCAATGTTTATGTTTTTAGAGTCTTTAAACACGGGTTTTTTGGTTTGTATGTAAACTGTGGCTGCGGAGGCAAACTCCTTTGCAGACTGGAAAATAGTACTGCGTTGCCCATTGTAAAGTGTGATTGACTCTATGTTGTCTAAAGAGAATTTACCCAAGTCAATAACGCCATTTTGGGCATTGCCTAATTGGATGCCGTTGTAAAAAACACCAACGTGTTGACTTCCCATATTACGTACATCAACGGTTTTTAAACCTCCCATTCCACCATAATCTTTTATTTTTACACCAGAAAAATAACGTAATGCATCAGCAACACTATGGCTATTGAGACGTTCAAGCTCTTCTCCAGACAGGATTTGCGTTGGAATTAAATCTTTGAAAGGTTCTTTTTGAATAACAATTTCGTGTAGCGATGTAATACTATCCATTTCTTGGGAAAGCGATTTCCCGCCAAACAATAAGAAAAAACAGGTTAATAAAGTAAAGGCTTTGGTTTTTAAGTACATTTTGTGACGTCGCTTTAGTTTAGATTCGCACTTTGGTTAAAGACGAAACGAATCACTACTATAGTCATCGACTTCAGAAAGAGATTACGTTTTTGCTTTAGTCCCGAAAGCATCAAACACTTTAAAATTGGCAGGTATTCTGACTTGCTCTTAACGAATTTCCTTCCCATTTTTCAACAGTGGATTTTTGTATTCGTATCTTTGAATGAGCTTACAGCAGCGGGTCTGTTCAGGACTTCCACCTGATTCCCTTTTAAGTTGACGTGCAACAACCAAAATTATAGGGCAAATATAACTAAAATAACAGAATTTTAAAGAGGTCATTTCGAATTGCTATTCAGTATGTTAGTGTTCTGGGAAAGTGTTCTTTGTTCACTCTAAAATAATCACGGTCAATTAGTGAGTTTTTGGTATTTTTGCAAAAAAAATAAAATGACGAAACCCAGAATCGCATTAATCATTGGAATTCTATGTATTTCCATTTTTCCTGTTCTTGTACGTTTAAATTTGACTCCTGGATTGATCTCTGCATTTTACAGAATGTTGATAGCAGCTGTATTGGTCGTTCCGTATGCGTTGTTTACAAAGCAATTAAAGGTGTATTCGCCTAAGACCATGCTTTTGCTTGCTCTTTGTGGCGTTTTATTTGGATCTGACGTGGCTGTGTGGAATATTGCTATTCAAACGTCTACAGCAACTCAGGCAACTTTATTGACTAATTTGGCTCCGGTTTGGGTAGGTGTAGGGAGTTATTTTTTTCTCACAAATAAGCCGAGTCGAAATTTTTGGATAGGGACTGTTTTTGCGCTTATAGGGATGGTTGTTTTGGTTGGTGTCGACGTTTTTTTAGATCTTAATTTTGATCAATCCTTCTTGTTTGGTATTTTATCTGGTATTTTTTATGCTGCTTATATATTGTTAAGCAAAAGAGTATTGGACGAAGTGCCTGTTATACCTTTTATGTCTTACAGTTTATTGATGTCTTCCTTGTTTTTGGGAGTTTTAAATTTCGGAATGGGATCAGAGTTCTTTGGTTTTTCCAATGAAGGATGGCTTGTTTTAGTGATTCAAGGAGTTGTATGTCAGCTTTTGGCATGGTTGCTTTTGAGCTATGCTACACAGCATATGCGTGCAACACGAGTTTCGTTGAGTCTTTTGAGTCAGGCATTGTTGGCGGCATTATTGGCGTGGATGTTTTTGGACGAGGATATTTCTATGAAAATGATTAGTGGTGGGCTTATTATTTTGTTTGGGATTGGCATCACTTTTATTGATAAACCTTTGTCGATTTCGATGTTTTCAAAAAAATAAAATTTCTAAACTTAGAAACTTTATATATTTGTATAAATTCTCTCTTGCTGAATAGAGAAAATTAATATTTAAAATTATTATGACCCTGCTGTTTGTCTATTTATTTGCTGCCTTATTTATATCATTCTTATGTTCTGTATTAGAAGCGGTATTGTTAACTGTTCCAGTAGCTTACTTAAACGTAAAGGAGGAAGAGGGAGAGAAATCGGCTACTTTGTTTTTGAAACATAAAGAGAATATCGATCGACCACTTTCGGCTATTTTAACGTTAAACACTATAGCTCATACAATTGGAGCTGCAGGTGTGGGAGCTCAAGCAACACAGGTTTTTGGGGAAGCATATTTTGGATATGTTTCTGCGGTATTAACTGTTTTGATTTTGATTTTCTCAGAGATTATACCTAAAAGTATAGGAGCTAATTATTGGAGAAATATTGCAATGCCATCAGCAGTGTTGATACAGTTTATGATTATAGTAACTTTTCCTTTTGTAATTGTATCTGAATATATTACCAAGTTGTTTTCTAATAAAACGAAAGAGAATACGGTAAGTAGAGAAGAACTATCTGTAATGGCAAGTATAGGTTTAGATGAAGGTGTTTTTCAAGAAAATGAGAACCGTATCATTCAGAATCTAATCAAATTAAAGATGTTGAAAACTTTCGAAATTATGACTCCTCGTGTGGTTGTAGTTGTGGCTAATGAAGATATGACTTTGGAAGAATTTATGCAAAAGAAAGAGTTTTTGCATTTTTCAAGAATCCCTGTTTTCTCAGAAAATAAAGATAATATCACAGGATATGTGTTGCGCTCTGCAGTATTTGAGTTTTTAGCTATGGATGATGAGAATCAAAAGATAAAGCTAAAAAAGATTAAAAGAGAGATTATAGCTGTGCATAGTTTAAAACCGGCTTTTGAAGTTTGGGATTTTCTTTTAGAGAAAAAAGAACATATGGCGTTGGTTGTAGATGAATATGGAGGTATGGATGGAATTATAACGATGGAGGATATTATAGAAAGTTTAATTGGGTTGGAGATTGTCGATGAAAAAGATAGTGTAATCGATATGCAACAATTGGCTAAAGATCGTTGGGAACAGCGAAAATTAAAGCATAGGTTTTTGAATGAAGATGAAGACCTACCCCAAGAAGATTAATTAAAACCAAATATTTCTATTAACCCAAGTTTGTTGGATTAAGAATCCTAAAAAGGAAACAGCAACAATAAATTTGAGTAAGGTAGAAGCAAAAAATCCGGCGAGGGAGCCACTAGCAGCTTTTAAAGCTCGCTTATGATCGTTTAAATCGAAAAGAAGTTCACCAATAAAAGCACCGATAAACGGACCAATAATAAATCCAAAAGGAATCGGAGCAAATATACCAACGATTAGCCCAATGTTTGTTCCCCATATTCCATAACGAGTTCCTCCAAATCGCTTGGTGCCTTGTGCGGGAATTAAGTAGTCTAAAATACTGATTATTAGGGTGATTATTAGCGTTGTTCCCAGTGCCCAATAATTCATGTTTACATCCTTTATCAAGTAGAAGCAAAGTAAGCCTATCCAGCTTATTGGTAATCCAGGTAATACGGGTAATAGACTACCAGCAATACCAACAAGAATTAAAATGAAGCTCAAAATCAACAGTATATAATCCATCTTTTATTTTTTTGTACTTTTGAAAAATAAATGTACGATTTTTATTAACTATGAAGAAATACGGACTGACACTCTTTTTCGTTTTTTTATTGTTTGCTTGTCAAAATAAGCAGCAACCAGCAGTGGATGAAGAGATGTTGTTAAAGCAAGCTTTGGACAAGATAGATTGGACAAAAGTTGATGCCTATCCGAGTGTAGATCGCTGTGATTCATTGTTGAGTGAAGCAGATCGGAAGCAATGTTTTTTTGAATTTATTAGTAGTAATTTACAAGAACGCCTTCATTTAGATACTTTAGTGGGGGTGTATCCAAAAATAGATACGCTTCAAGTTTTAGTAACTATTTTTCCTGATGCAAAAATTAGTTTTGAGCCTTATCAATTATCCGACAGTTTAACCTTTGAAAGTAAAGAAATCGATAGTATTCTACAACTTCGATTGGAAGACTTTCCGCAGATTAACCCTGCATTAAAACGAGGGATTCCCGTTAAAACCCAATTTGTATTACCGATTATTTTAAAAGTAGATTAGACTTTGTTTAATTGATTTACTAGTGTTTCCACTTGAAACGCAAAACAAAAATACTTCCAATGCTTACCGGAAACACAATGTTTAAAAGCCAAATTAACGTGGCAACAAGTGCTACAATCCATTGGTTAACACCCAGTATGGAGAATATGTAAATTGCGATACTTCCTTTTACAGCAAATTCTAAAAATTGAAAATTAGGAATTGATGAGGCTAGTAAATAGATTGCAGATATTGCAAAAAGCAATTCCCAATAAGGTAAGTCAACGCCAAATAGACGATAAAGAATAATGTATTGATGGGTAAAAACTAGGTAACGGCATAGAGCAAAAAACATGTTTTTACGATGTACTTTTTTAGGAATAAGTTGTAGTTGCTCCCAAACCCAGCGTAAAGAATAGCCTTTTATTGTTCTGTTTCTAAAGCTCATTACAACGACTAAAATAGTTAGAATGGCTAAAAAGACATATGCTAAAATATGATTAGGAACAATTGGGAAGTATTGATTTAAGAAAGTGACTCCCATTAAGCCAAAAAGGATTGCATAGAGGACTTGAACTCCATTGCATATCATATTTAGAAAAATAACCTTACTGGTTTGACTCTTGTCAAAATAGAGTGCTTTTCCTGCGTATTCTCCAACTCCAGCAGGTGTGAAAATGCCTAATGTTAATGCGGTTAAAACTTGCTGTGTTGATTCCCATAAACTGATTGGGCGAATTAGTGAGCCTAAATTTTTCCACTTTAGAATTTCAAAGAATCGATTGGCTAGGGTTAGAATAAACAATGTTATCAAAGTTCCCCAATGTTCTTTTTGAACAGCGATTTCCATAAGCAATGGAATGTTTAACGAAGTGTCGCTAGAAAGTTGGTGGTAAATGAAATAAAAAGCACCGCTTACAACTACTATTTTAATTAGAAGTACGAGGAATTGCTTAGCTTTGTTAGATAAAATTTTCATCGTTGCAATTTAAGGTAATAAATCGATTCTTGTAGCGATTCTCATTTAAAAATAGGAAGATTGACAGTAGAACGTATCATATTAGGGATTGATCCAGGAACTACCATTATGGGGTTTGGGCTGATAAAAGTTGTAAATAAGAAGATGGAGTTTATGCAGTTAAATGAACTTCAGTTGTCTAAATATGATGATCATTATACGAAGTTAAGACGTATTTTTGAACGTACTATTGAGTTAATCGAAACACATCATCCAGATGAGATAGCGATTGAAGCTCCGTTTTTTGGAAAAAATGTTCAGTCGATGTTGAAATTAGGTCGTGCGCAAGGAGTGGCTATGGCTGCTGGTTTATCTCGTGATATTCCAATCACGGAATATGAGCCAAAGAAAATTAAAATGGCAATTACGGGAAATGGTAATGCGAGTAAAGAGCAAGTGGCTAAAATGCTTCAACAATTATTAGGGTTTAAAGAACTGCCTAAGAACTTAGATAGTACGGATGGATTGGCAGCGGCAGTTTGTCATTTTTTTAATTCTGGAAAAATAGTTGCAGGTAAAAGCTATACTGGTTGGGATGCTTTTGTTAAACAAAATCAAGACCGAGTTAAAAAGTAATGGCAGGTATCTATATTCACATTCCCTTTTGCAAGCAAGCTTGTCACTATTGTGACTTTCACTTTTCTACTTCCTTAAAGAAGAAAGAAGAGATGTTGCAAAGTTTGAAACAGGAGTTAGTACTTCGAAAAGAGGAATTACACAATGAGGTGGTAGAAACCATTTACTTTGGAGGAGGAACCCCAAGTATTTTGGAGGTAGATGAAATAAACGATTTGATACAAGCCGTTTATAACTTGTTTCCCGTTTCAGATAATCCCGAAATAACATTAGAGGCAAATCCTGACGATTTAGACTATACTACAATTCACAAGTTGGCAGCGTCTAAAGTAAATCGCTTAAGCATCGGAATTCAGTCTTTTGGAGAAGAAGACCTGAAAATGATGAATCGTGCACACAATTCTTCAGAGGCTATAAGCTGTTTAGAAGAAGCAGTTAAGCATTTTGACAATATTTCTATTGATCTTATCTATGGTATTCCTAATATGAGCAATGAACGTTGGTTGGCTAATGTTCAGCGTATTCTTGATTTGGGAATTCCACATATTTCTTGTTATGCGTTGACAGTTGAGGAACGTACAGCATTGAATAAATTAATCAAAAAAGGTGTAATTCCAAGTCCGAAAGAAGAAGTAGCACATAATCACTTTATGTTGCTAATTGAGACGTTGCGCAAGAATGGCTATATTCATTATGAACTATCCAATTTTGCTAAGCCAGGGTATTATTCAAAGAATAACTCTGCTTATTGGTTAGGTAAAAAGTATTTAGGGATAGGACCGTCTGCTCATAGTTTTGACGGTGTACACCGCAGTTGGAATATCGCTAACAATCCGTTGTACATAAAAGATATTCAATCAGGAAAACTTCCTTTAGAGGTTGAAGAGTTGTCTCTTTCTGATCGCTATAATGAGTATATTATGACAGGATTACGCACGATATGGGGGGTTGACGTTAACCGCGTTCACCGTGATTTCGGTCAAGATTTCTATGATTACCTAATTCAAGAATCAGCTTCTTTTATTACAGATGGCCTAATGCATCGCGAGGGAGATGTGCTGACGATTACTGATAAAGGAAAATTTTTAAGTGATGGTATCGCATCTGATTTATTTTGGTTAGATTTGAAATAAAACCGTGATAGCAAGTATAACCTTATCCGATTGTGTGTATCAAATTGACTTATCGCAGCCAATAGATATATCTATTCCCCTTGTTAATACCGATAGCAATCCAATTGCGTGGTATTTAGATAAACCTGATATTTCTCCAGTTGAAATGGGAGATTGGATCGGAAAGGTGAGTGAAGGGAAGTCGTCTACTAATTTTAATAATATTACTTTTAATCCTCACGCACACGGTACGCATACAGAATGTTTGGGGCATATCACAAAAGATTTTTATAGCGTAAACGACAGTTTAAAGGAGTTTTGGTTTTTAGGACAATTAATCACGATTCAACCTGAATTACAAGCAAACGATGATTTAATGATTACGTTGGACCAGGTAAAAAAAGTCTGGGTTGATAAAGGTCAGAAAGCTGTTGTTTTTCGAACATTGCCCAATTCAAAAGCGAAAAAATCGGCGAAATATTCACATACAAATCCGCCTTACTTATCGTGGGAAGTTTGTGTTTTTTTAAGAGCGAAAGGTGTAGATCATTTATTAATTGATTTGCCAAGTGTGGACAAGG
>JASLDM010000130.1 GCA_030151565.1 Flavobacterium sp.
CAGCTGCATTTTCTTCATTCATCAGCGACAACTCCAACAGCTCTTCAAGCGACAACTCATTTCCACTAATTAAATCTATAAAACCATTTGCTCCATTTGTCATCGATTTTAACTCCCCCGCTGACTGCATTAACTCCGAAAAATTCACACTATATTTAAACTCAAATTCTTCGTTCTCAAACACATTCATTTCTTCTGTCATGACACACGACTGAAAAAACAAACTGACAGCAATCAATAGTAAATAAACCTTCTTCATTTTTTTATTTTTCCCCAAAGATATCATTTATTCCAAGTAAACAGAATTCAATCATTGCTGAAAACAATAGAAAAGCGTCTATTCCTTTTACTCAATAATTACTACTTTCTATAAAAAATCCTACAATTTAGATGAAAAAAACATTTTTTCTTATACTAATTCTGCACTTAATCCCGCATCTAAAAGTTGCAAGCATAGTGGCTTTAGTTTTTTAAACTCCCCTGTTTTCACAGTACATTTCCCCTTATAATGGACTAAAAGCGCACATTGTTCCGCTTGCTCAGAGGTATGGTCACAAACTTTTACAAGCGTTTCTATCACATGATCAAATGTATTCACATCATCATTATACAAAACGATTTCACTTTCGCCAGATAACAATTCATCAATATGAACTTCTTCTAAAACTTTTTCTTGTGTACTCATTTTTTATTCGATTAAGCTTTAATAAACTTTAATGAAACCCAATTATTTTTTTCTAATTGACTTACATAGGACATCCCTTCAGCTTGAGCTGCTTTTTGGATATGAGGAATATCTTCTACATAGAAGCCACTGAAATAGATTTCACCTCCAGACTTCAAACAATTCCCATAAATAGCCATATCTTTTAGTAGAATATTTCTATTAATATTCGCTAAAATAACATCAAATACAGGCATTGTTGGCAGCAAACTTGCATCCCCTTCAAAAACTTCAATAACTGAACAATTATTTCTAGAGGCATTCTCTATAGAATTCAAATAACACCAATTATCTATGTCAATTGCTGTTACTTTTTTAGCTCCGCGCATTTCAGCTAAAATCGCTAAAATCGCTGTTCCACATCCCATATCCAACACAACTTTGTCCTGCATATCATTTTGTAAAATATGACGTGTCATCATAAAAGTGGTTTCGTGATGACCAGTACCAAAGCTCATTTTCGGCTCGATTACTATATCATACTTAGCATTTGTTTTTTCGTGAAATGGAGCTCTAATGTAACAATCACCATCAACATCTATTGGATCAAAATTCTTTTCCCACTCTTCATTCCAATTTACCTGCTCTATTGCTTCCTTTCTATAAGTAATGATAAAGTGTTCTGACTGCAAAATCTGAATATCTTCTAAAATATCTGCCGTCCATAACTCACTTTGCACATAAGCACTCACCCCCGTTTCAGTTTCTTGAAAACTTTCAAATGCCTTCTCTCCCAGTTCTGCAATTAAAATTTCAGTACCTAACTCTTTAGGTTCTACATTAAAATGGTAAGCTATATAAGATAAATTCATGATTAGATAATATTCTTAACAATAAATTAATATTACAGAAAGGTTCTCGTAACCTTCTGTTTTTGATAGCACAAAAATAAGATTAGTTTTGCACTTTCTAACAACACACCTATGAAAAACATCTACTTATTCGTACTTTTTCTTTTTTGTAGTGCTTCGTACGCACAAATTGTTAAAAATACAGCAAAAGATAACGATTTGAAACTATCTTCGCTTCCTTACTATAGTTATGGTAAAGGCTTAGGAATTACTTCAGCCGATAGTATCTTTCAATTAAACATTCGTTTTAGAATGCAAAATCGACTTACTTTTATCAAAAACGAAGATGATGATTTAAAATATGATGCTCATATTCGTAGACTTCGCTTGCGTTTTGACGGATATGTTGGAAATCCACATTTTCTTTATGTATTACAGCTCTCATTTGCCCCAGGCGATGTTGGAGAAATAGAAGAAGGTAAAAACCTTAACATCATTCGAGACGCCGCTTTAATATATCGTCCAAATAAACATTGGAGCTTTACGTTCGGTCAAACAAAGCTTCCTGGAAACCGCCAAAGAGTAAATTCATCAGGAGCATTACAGCTTACAGACAGATCAATCAACAATGCTAAATTCAACATCGATCGTGATTTTGGAGTTCAAGCCTATTATGCACATCAGAAGAAAGATGAATTTTCATTTAATGTTAAGACAGCACTTAGTACAGGGCAAGGAAGAAACTGGACAGGAAAAGAATCTAACAGTTATGCTTTAACTGGTAGATTAGAATTTTTACCATTTGGAACGTTCTCTAAAGGCGGAGAGTTCTTTGAGGGAGATCTCGCTCGTGAAAAAACTTTAAAAGCAATGCTTTCCGGGACTTATTACCATAATAACAATGCAAAACAAAGTCAAGGTCAATTAGGCGACAAACTCTTCCAAGAAAAAAACTTTGATGGTCTTTTATTAGATGTAATTGCAAAATACCAAGGTTGGGCCGGGATGGTTGCTTTTATGAGTAGAGTTACCGATGATCCGATTGCTTATGAAACTCCTACCGATCTTAATTCCAAATATAATTATGTCTTTGCCGGTCACGGGATGGACTACCAATTAAGTTATATTTTCCCTAATGACTATGAAATAATTGGGCGTTACTCAAACCAACGTGTTCAAAAAGAACTTTTTCAAAAGAATATACCAAACACCAAACAACTTAGTCTAGGAGTCACTAAATACTTGTGGGAGCACGCTTTTAAAATACAATCTGAACTTACCTATGATCATTTACAATTCAATAATGGTCCTAGCAAAAACAATTGGTATTTTAGAATGCAATTTGAAATTGGTATTTAATCAACTTTTTTAGTACATTTGTGTTAAAATATAAAAAGAATTAACTATGTTAAAAAGAATTATCACCCTTAGTTTTGCTTCTGCGCTTGTATTTGTAAGCTGTAAAGACAAAAACACAACTCCAGAAACTGTAGTTGAAGAAGAAGTTGTAGAAGTTACAGAACCTGAAACTTCAGAAGAATTTAAAATAATTGAGCAAGAAGAAGTAGATCAATTGAATGCTAAAATTGAAGCTGACAAATTAACTTCTGAAGAAGCTATTTTAAATGCATACGTACCTAAAGACGAAAGTGCTGAAGGCAATTACAGCTATGTAGTTAAAACAATTAGCAGCGACGATAAGACTACCGTGTTAGAACTTATTGAAGATGGTAGAATGGACGACTCTATAAGAGCAATAAAAGTTATAATCTCGTTTGCAAAAGATAACGGAACTTTAAAAGTTACTGAAATTAAGAAAAGCTATAAATGCTGGGAACGTAGAGGACACCAAGACTGGAGTAGCGCATATTGCTCTTAATGTAATTGAAAAATATTAATTAAAAATCCAATGATCAAATTACTGAATCATTGGATTTTTTTATTTCAAAGTGTTCCTTAAAAGTATTACTTGATTTTTTTCAAGCTCTTAAACATCCCAATTCCACTCTAATTTCTATAGCTTGTAGACCTAGCTAAAACGTTTCTATTCTCATCACTTATCCCCTCTCCACATTTTTTCCCAAGACCTCCCCTATAACAACTTAAGCATTATATAGATTCAAATGTTAATTTTTAAACATTAACACCAATACTAAGAGTTTTTATTGAATATATTTCACTACCTTTAATCAACTCTTATAAATCTCATCATTATGCTTAAAAAATGGATCACTCTTAGTTTTCTTTCACTTTTCATTTTTACATCTTGTAAAGATCAAAAAAGCGAAGAAGTAGCCCCTGTTTTAATCGATACAGTAACTACAAAAGTTGAAATTCCAGAAGTAGAGGAGTTTCGGATTTTAGACGAAACTACCCTTACTTCCTTAAATCAACGAATCATTAAAGAAAAATTAGCTACTCCTTTGGCTATTTTAAACTCTTACGCTCCTAAAGAGATAAAACCCCTAAATGAAAATTACAAATACAAAGTAACTCGCTTGAATTCAGATGAAGGCATAACTATATTAATGCTTATAGAAGAAGGAATAAATGATGATGCATTAAAAGCTCGTAAAATATTAATGCGTTTGAGTACTGAAAATGATATTTTAAAAGTTACTCAAATAAAAGAAAGTTATCAATGTTGGGAATGGAGAGGTGCTCAAGAATGGAATGCTAATGGTTGTGAATAATAAATAAACCGCCTTTTTTACTTGTCTTCACCGCTTTTAATTAATTAGATTTGCCGTACAAACAAAAAC
This sequence comes from Flavobacterium sp., assembly GCA_030151565.1. Taxonomy (GTDB): domain Bacteria; phylum Bacteroidota; class Bacteroidia; order Flavobacteriales; family Flavobacteriaceae; genus Flavobacterium. Next base: position 4,278 of record JASLDM010000130.1, read on the forward strand.
TATTTTATGAATCTAATTTATGAATCTAATTTATGAATCTAATTTATGAATCCACAACCGCTGAACAATATGTTACAAGAATCAGCAATATTACTCCTGATCAAAAAGTGCTATGGGGAAAAATGAATCCTGAACAAGTTTTAGCCCACTTAAATGTTATGTTTGATATGGCTTATACAGATTCGTATCCAAAGTCAAATGTTATCAAAATAGTTCTACTCAAATTATTCGTAAAGCAAACCGTAGTTGGCCCTAAACCTTATAAAAGAAATATCCCTACTGCTCCGGAATTTAAAATCAGTAAAACGGTACAGTTTGAAGACGAAAAACAAAAATTAATCAACGCCATACGTAAAGTCCCTAAATTGGGGTCTAGTTATTTTGAAGGTAAAGAATCCTTAAGTTTCGGTAAACTAACTGCTTTAGAATGGCATCAACTCTTCAGTAAACACATCGAACACCACTTACAACAATTAGGTGTTTAAAAAAAAGTCCCCAATACAATCATTGTATTGGGGACTTTTAATATATAAGGTCAACAAACAACCTATTATTCTTGTTCTTTAGGAGTATCTTCAATTTTTCCAATATTCATATTTGGAAACTTTTTTTGAATAGACTGTAAAGCAAATTCATTAATCTCCATCATAGCCTCTTGACTTGGCAATTTTAAATGCTCTGCATTATGTTTCATCATTTCTTCTAAAAGAATTTGCGTTCTTAATAGTTGAAAATTCAAATCAATGATTTGTCCTGCTACGTCAATATCACCTAACTTCATACTTTTTTTATATTTTAAATTTATATTTCACTCTTCGGTTCGAATCAAAAATAAGGAAGTATTTTTGATTATCTAATAAAAAGTTGAAGAATAAATTTATTGAACTCAAAAAAAACAACGATTTCGAATTGTCTTAAATATTTGTAATTCGATCTAATTATTACCTAGAGAAATTCCGTGTTATTTTATTTCATGAAAAAATTGTTCCTCAGGTTGTCTTACTTTTTTCATATTGACCAACCAGTCTCCAGAAGAATCTCGATATCCCAAAGGTACCACTACAACTGATTTCAGCCCTTTCGACTTTAAATCCAAGATACGATCATATGCATCTACATCAAACCCTTCCATAGGAGTTGCATCAACTTTTAACTCAGCAGCAGCAGCTAAAGCCATACCAAATGATATATATACTTGTCTTGCTGTATGATCAAAATTATCTTTATCATCTCTATTCAAGTACATCGCTTTTAAACTATCCGTATATGTATTAAACCTACCTCGCTCTAGTCCTCTTTCATCTGTAGTTCTATTGTAAATAGCATCAATACGTGCCTCTGTATATGTATCCCAAGCTGCAAAAACCAATAAATGAGAACAATCCGCAATTTGTTGTTGATTCATAGAAAAAGGAACTAACTCTTGTTTTAATTCTTGATTCGTAATTACAAAAATCTCATATGGTTGAAGCCCAGAAGACGAAGGAGCCAAATGAGCAGCTTTTAATATTTGTTGCAAATCATTTTCAGATATTTTTTTTAAAGGATCAAACTTTTTAACTGCATATCTCCATTCTAATGCTTCTATAAGTTTCATTTTTTCTATTTTAAACGTTTTATATTAATTTAGACTACAATTTACTACAAAAAGCAGTTATTCGTTATTTTTTAAGAGAGATTAATCTTTATTTAACCTCCCATTATAAATACAAAATAAAAAAAGCGACCAAAAGGCCGCTTTTTTTATTTTGTATTTATTGTTTTATTGTTTTTGTAAAACATAATGTTCAGCTAATGCTCCTGTAATTTCATTACCATCTAAATCTAAATACTTAACAGCATTTTCAACTACTCCTAATTTTTTAGCAACCTCAGCTTGTTCATTGTCTTTAAGTGTGACAACATTATTTAAAAGAGACCAAACTCCAGTTTCTTTAAACTCTTCACCCTTTCCTTTTTCACCTAAATACACAGAAGTAATTTCATAGGTATTGTCTGAATTTAACGCAACAGTTGTTTTAATCCCTTCACAATCTGCGCAAGGCAAAATCCCTTCATAATTACCTACAACTACATTCAAATCTGTTTCAGCAACTACTTCCGTTGATGTTTCAACTTCATTTGAAGCTTCTTTTTTCTGATTACAAGAAACCAAAACACTAGCAACTAATGCTAAAGATAAAAATACTTTTTTCATATTGTTTAATTTTTTACTATATCATACGAAAACCGTGCCATTTGCTTTAATTCTATTCTATATTTCTACTTCTTTCCTCTCTTCTGTCTTTCTCAGACATATTTTCCGCTTTACCATATTTCCAATAAGAATACGCGTGCAATTCATCTTGTTTCCAATGTAAGTCTTTTCGAATAAATGTACGCAGTTCTTTAACACTTGAAAACTCCGCAGCTACATAAGCAAACTTAGAATTTCCATGATGTTTTTTTAATAAAGTCTTAGCGACAGACGCTAATTCAGAATTAATACCTGGCGTTGGATTTACAATCCATCTTATAGTCACATCAGCTTTGGAATCCCAAACTTGTTTATCTTCTTCAGACACAACTTCTAAGAGTACATTTGCAGTAACTCCTTTAGGGAGCGATTCTAAAATTGCGCTTAATACAGGAATTGCAGTAGCATCTCCAATCAAAAAGTAAGTTTCAGCTTCAGGGTAAAGTTCTGAATTCTCAGTTCCCATTACTACACCTAATTCCGCTCCAATAGGCGCATTAATTGCCCAATTTGAAGCAGGTCCTTCTGCTCCATGAGCAACAAAATCAATATAAATCTCATTTTTATCAAGGTTAATTCCTCGGTGTGTGTAAGTACGAACATACGGTTTAATTGAAGGGTCCTGTTCTTTCCACTTTTGAGTATCTAAATCAAATTCAGGCAAATGAACTTTAGAACATCCTTCTGGAGCAATAAAAATTTTATTATTCACTCCAATAGTTGTATTTCGATAATTAGGGATTAACTCATTCTCAAGAGTAATCCGAATGTAATTCGGGGTTAAATAGGTTCTTTCTTTAAGAAAAAATATAGAACTTAATAAATTTGCTTTTCTTGCCATATTAATCACTTACTTTTGCAGCTGTTTTTTGAACAACTTATTCAAAATTCAAATATACCGATTTTATCTTATTTAGACTAATTACACTTAAACTATGCTCACTCAAAAACAATTTATATTAAACGCTGATTTAAAAAAAGTTATGTGGCAGCAATCCTGGCCAGCAATTGTTGCAATGGTTTTATTTGGGTTGAATAACTTTATGGATGCCGTTTTTGTAGGTCATTTAATGAATGAAACAGCATTAGCAGCTGTAGGAATAGCTTTCCCCTTAGCCCAAATTATGGTTGGAATAGGCAATCTAATAGGCGCAGGTGCTGCCTCAGCGCTAAGTATCTGGATAGGATCTAATCGAAGAGACAAAGCAGGACAGCTTTTAGGAAATGTTAACGGCATGACACTTCTTTTTTCATTAATAGTTTCTCTACCAATGTATTTTTTTGCAAGCCCAATCATTCATTTAATGGGTGGTTCAGGAGCTGTTGCGGAATTAGCTATAGATTATTTCCAAGTTACAGTAATTGGTACAGTATTCTGGGTGCATTCTTTAGCTTTGAATATGATAATCCGCGGAGAAGGTAGAATGCGTACGGCTGCATTAATAATGGGTATTGCCTTAATTATTGATGTAATCTGTAAACCTATCTTCATAGCTACCTTTGGATGGGGCGTGAAAGGAGCTGCTTGGGGTACCAATGTTGGTATGATTGCAGGGTCTGTTTTAGGATTGCTTTACTTTGCTTTAAAGAAAAGCTCATTTGAATCAAATTGGAATAGCATTCGAATTGAATCAGACACATTCAGAATAATTTTAAGATTAGGAATGCCCTCGTTAATTGTTTCATTAATGATGGTCTTTCAAAACATGGCTGTTTATAGAGCATTTGGACGTTATGGTACAGATAGTGATATCGCTTTTTATGCAACAACAATCCGGGTTTACACCTTTATGCTCACTCCCCTATTTGGATTGATGCGAGCATTACAACCCGTAGCGGGTATGAATTTTGGAGCTAGACAATTTGAAAGAACAAAAGCTTCTTTAAAACTTTTTACAGGAACAGGAATGTTATTAGTTGCACCTTTTTTTGTTCTTTTTATGATTTTTCCTGAATTTGTATTACACCTAATTATGCCTAGCACGGAGTTTACAACAATACAAATTATGGATTTTAGAATTTTTATGCTAGCCCTGCCTATGCTTCCTCTTATTCTAATGTCTATGTCATATTTGCCAGCAATAAATCGTGGTAAACCCGCAAGTATATTTGCAATGATAAGACAAATTGGTTTCTACATCCCAGTTATGTTGATTGTTCCACATTTTTTAGGTATTCGAAGTGTATATTACGCTAGCTTTTTTATTGAGCTACTTATGTTTGGAGTTCTCCTTATAATCCTACGTAAAGTTTTCAATTCTATAGATTCTGAATCCTATTTTATAAAATAAAAGCAACAATCCTATTAATTTTAAACCATTACTTCATTTTTTAAAGAAACAGTAGAGCGTCAAGGGATTAATTATTATTTTTGCTAAAAACAAAACAACATGTTGATTATAGGTATAGCTGGTGGAACAGGAAGTGGAAAAACCACTGTTGTTCAACAAATTATGAATGAACTCCCAGATACAGAAGTTGGAATAATTTCTCAAGATTCGTATTACAAAGCTACAGATAACTTAAGCTTTGACGAGCGAACACTAATTAATTTCGACCACCCAAGATCTATTGATTTTGAGCTTTTGGTACAACATCTAAAAGACCTAAAAAGTGGAAAAAGTATTCATCAACCTATCTATTCATTTGTAAAGCACAATAGAACTGAAGACTATTTGCTTACTCACCCGCGAAAAGTAATGATAGTAGAAGGTATTTTAATTTTGGCAAATCCCGAATTACGTGATATGTTTGATATCAAAATCTACGTTCATGCAGATTCTGATGAACGACTAATTCGTCGTTTAAAGCGTGATATAGCAGAAAGAGGCCGTGATATGGTTGAAGTACTTGGTAGATACCAAAATACGCTTAAGCCGATGCACGATCAATTTATCGAACCTTCAAAAGCATATGCTGATATAATCATTCCAAACGATACTTACAATACTGTAGCAATTGACATTGTACGAACGGTTATTAATCAAAAAATATCCTAACTTTATAGACCATGGAAAAAGAATCTAAAAAGCATAAAGCCCAAATTCCTAAACTACTAAAAAATCGCTTTTTTTTAGTCGGCCTTTTTTTTGTAATTTGGATGCTTTTTATAGACAATTACTCGTTTTTCGAGCATAAGATTCTAAATAAAGAAATTGAAAAGTTACAAGAAAATAAAGCGTATTTTATAAATGAAATTCGCAAAGACAGAGAAGCTATCCAAAGTCTTAAAAATGGTGATGCTACAGAAAAATATGCTCGTGAACAATACTATATGAAACGAGAAAATGAAGATATTTACATCATAGAGTTTGATACGATACCTTCCAAATAGAGATTTAAAACATGAAAACTACTACCTTATTCGAGGACTTTAAAAAAGTTTCCTCCAAAGAGTGGAAGGCTCAAATTCAATATGAATTAAAAGGAGCTGATTACAACGATACACTTGTTTGGGAGAGTTTAGAAGGCATAAAAGTAAAACCTTTTTATCACCTCGATGAGGATGCTTATACAAACGCAATTCCTACAGAAACGACGCAATTTAAAATTTTACAAGAAATCTATGTTTTTGACATTGAAAGATCAATTGCAAAGGCATTAGATAGTTATAGCAGAGGAGCAGAAGTTTTTCGCTTTAGAATTGATAACGAAACAATCAATTCTATTGATTTACTTAAAGCACTGCCATACAGTGAAACTGAGATTTTTATTGTATTAAATTTTTTATCGACTGGCTACGTTCAATCTATTCAAAAATGGACTGATGAAAACAAAGCAAATATCATTGTTCTTTTAGATCCAATTAGCCAATTAAGTAAAGACGGAAACTGGTTTAAAAATTTAGAACAAGATTTTACGCAGTGTAATACACTTATTGATACTGCAAAACACGTAAGTTATCTTTCTGTAAATAGTGCTACCTATCAAAACGCTGGGGCTAATATGGTACAACAGTTAGCTTATACACTTGCGCATTTAAACGAGTATTTTAATCGCATAAAGTCCTTGCCGAAAACCATATATATTGAGGTTGCTGTAGGAACTAATTATTTTTTCGAAATTGCCAAACTACGTGCTTTAAAACAATTAGTATTATTGCTAGGTAAAGAATATTCAGAGGATATCACTTTTAAAATTATTGCTAAACCAACTAAGCGCAATAAAACTTTATATGATTACAATGTAAATATGTTGCGCACCACCACAGAATCGATGAGTGCAATTTTAGGAGGAACAGATTACATCACAAACTTACCTTATGATGCCCTTTATCATAAAGAAAACGAATTTGGCGATCGAATCGCTAGAAATCAATTATTGATTCTCAAAAAAGAAAGTTACTTCGATCAAGTTAATAACCCAGCAGAAGGATCATACTATATCGAAAGCATAACGACACAACTTGCCGAAAAAGGATTAGAATTATTTAAAGATATTGAACGTCAAGGAGGTTTTATCACGCAACTTATCGAAGGGACCATTCAACGTAAAATTTCAGAAAGTGCCGAAAAAGAGCAACTAATGTTCGATCAAGGCAAAGAAATACTGTTAGGCACAAACAAATATCCCAATCCGGAAGACCGTATGGGACATGAACTAGAATTGTTTCCTTTTGTAAAAAACAATCCTAGAAAAACACTTATTGTTCCAATCATCGAAAAACGTTTAGCAGAAAAGCTAGAAACACAGCGTTTGGAAGAAGAAAAAAAACCTCAACAGTAAGCATCATGAGAAAAGATATACAACATTTAAAACTAGTTACTCTAGCTACTCCAGAGCCTAAAACTGAGAAGCAAGAACAGTTAACTGCGGAAGGAATAAGAATTCATGAAACCTATAACCAAAAGGACGTAGAAGGATTAGAACATATAGGCTTTGCTGCTGGTTTTGCACCAAATTTAAGAGGTCCATATGCAACAATGTATGTACGTAGACCTTGGACTATTCGTCAATACGCAGGTTTTTCAACTGCTGAAGAAAGTAACGCTTTTTATAGAAGAAACTTAGCTGCTGGACAAAAAGGACTCTCTGTAGCTTTTGATTTAGCTACCCATCGTGGTTATGACTCTGATCACGAACGTGTAGTTGGAGATGTTGGAAAAGCAGGTGTTGCAATTGATAGTGTAGAAGATATGAAAATACTCTTCGACCAAATTCCTCTTGGAGAGATGTCTGTTTCCATGACTATGAATGGCGCAGTTTTACCAATTATGGCATTCTATATCGTAGCGGCTATGGAACAAGGAGTTGATCCTAAGCTGCTTTCTGGTACCATTCAAAATGATATTCTTAAAGAATTCATGGTCCGAAATACTTATATATACCCTCCTACTCCTTCTATGAAGATTATTGCAGATATATTTGAGTATACAAGTAACAATATGCCGAAATTTAACTCTATCTCTATCTCGGGATACCATATGCAAGAGGCAGGAGCTACAGCAGATATTGAATTAGCCTATACATTAGCAGATGGTCTTGAATATATTAGAACAGGATTAAATGCAGGAATGAAGATTGATGAGTTTGCGCCACGACTTTCATTTTTTTGGGCCATTGGTATGAATCACTTCATGGAAATCGCTAAAATGCGTGCTGGAAGAATGCTGTGGTCAAAACTATTAAAGCAATTTAATCCCGAAAGTGAAAAGTCACTTGCGCTACGTACGCACTGCCAAACTTCTGGTTGGAGTTTAACAGAGCAAGATCCTTTTAACAATGTAGCTCGTACTTGTATTGAAGCAGCTGCGGCGGCTTTCGGCGGCACACAATCGTTACATACAAATGCGTTAGACGAAGCGATTGCATTGCCTACAGACTTCTCTGCTAGAATTGCGCGTAACACGCAGATATTCTTACAAGAAGAAACCAAAATAACAAAAACGGTAGATCCTTGGGCTGGTAGTTTTTATGTAGAACATCTAACTTCTGAAATAGCTAAAAAAGCTTGGGAATTAATAGAAGAGGTTGAATCTCTTGGAGGAATGACAAAAGCAATTGAAGCTGGAATTCCTAAATTAAGAATTGAGGAAGCTGCAGCAAGGAAACAAGCTAGAATTGATAGTGGCCAAGATATTATTGTTGGAGTTAATAAATATCGTCTTGAAAAAGAAGATCCTTTACATATTTTAGAAGTTGACAACCAAACAGTACGTAAACAACAACTTGAGCGCTTAGCTCAGATTAAATCCACTAGGAACGCAGACAAAGTAGCTGAAGCATTAGCCAATATTACAAAATGTGCTCAAACTGGAGATGGAAATTTACTAGCGTTAGCTGTTGAAGCAGCCAAACATCGCGCGACACTTGGAGAAATTAGTGACGCTATGGAAACTGTTTTTGGACGATTCAAAGCACAAATTAAATCCTTTAGTGGCGTGTATAGTAAAGAAATAAAAAACGATGCAAGTTTTGAAAAAGCAAAAGATCTCGCAGACAAATTTGCAAATATTGAAGGACGTCGTCCTAGAATAATGATTGCGAAAATGGGGCAAGACGGTCATGATCGCGGTGCTAAAGTTGTAGCTACAGGCTATGCTGATGTAGGCTTTGATGTGGATATTGGCCCTCTTTTTCAAACTCCAGCAGAAGCAGCAAAACAAGCTGTCGAGAATGATGTGCATGCTTTAGGAGTTTCTTCTTTAGCTGCTGGACACAAAACACTTGTTCCACAAGTTATAGAAGAGCTTAAGAAATACGGAAGAGATGATATTATGGTAATTGTAGGAGGCGTAATTCCTGCTCAAGATTATCAATTCCTTTTTGATGCAGGAGCTGTAGCTGTATTCGGTCCAGGGACGCGAATTAGTGACGCTGCAATTACGATGTTAGAAATTTTAATTGGAGAAGAATAAAAAAACACCGCAACTTGCGGTGTTTTTCATTTAATTTACAACTGAACTAACAATTGCAGGTTCAAATGCGCTATCTTTGTCAGCTTTAATCGTCTACAATTCACGTAGACAACACATCATAACAATGACATTCGAAGATTTAAATTTAAACCAAAATATACTAAAAGCTATCGAAGAAATGGGCTATACAGCTCCTACTCCGATACAAGAACAAGCTATTCCAATTATTCTAAAAGAACACGACTTAATTGGTTGTGCACAAACAGGAACGGGAAAGACAGCTGCTTTTGCAATGCCTATAATTCATTACTTACATAAAATAAGTTCAAATACAAAAAAAGGTAAAAAAGCTAGAGCACTAATCGTTACTCCTACTAGAGAATTGGCCTTACAAATCGGGGATAACTTCACAACCTATGCCAAATATACAAACCTAACCCAGGTGACGATTTTTGGAGGAGTTTCACAAGTACCTCAAGTAGAACAATTAAAAAAAGGAGCTGATATTATTATTGGCACACCTGGTCGTTTACTAGACTTACATAAACAAGGCCATTTAGATCTTGACCATTTGCATTTCTTAGTTTTAGATGAAGCAGATCAAATGTTAGATATGGGCTTCATTCACGATGTAAAACGAATTGTAAAACTGACTCCAGAAAATAGACAAACTCTTCTTTTTTCAGCAACAATGCCATTAGCTATTCGAGAATTAGCAGATACTTTTCTAAAAAAACCTAAATATGTAAGTGTCGCAGTAGTTTCATCAACTGCGGAAACCGTTAAACAACATATTTATTTTGTAGAAAAAGCAGATAAAAGAAAACTTCTATATCATTTAATTAGAAATGAAAACCTCAGTAATTTATTAGTTTTCACAAGAACAAAACACGGTGCAGATAATGCTGTAAAATTCCTGAAAAAAAATGGAGTTAAAGCAGAAGCTATTCACGGAGATAAATCTCAAGGCGCAAGACAGCGTGCTTTAGAAAATTTCAAAAATAAAGAAACAACAGTATTAGTCGCTACAGATATTGCAGCGAGAGGGATTGACATTGATCAACTTCCTTTTGTTTTAAACTTTGATTTACCTAATATTCCTGAATCCTATGTACATAGAATCGGAAGAACTGGTCGTGCAGGTAACACTGGTTTAGCTATGTCTTTTTGTTCTAAAGATGAAAAACCATATTGGGCAGACATTCTTAAGCTAACTCATGCTCACGTAAAAACGATATCTGATCACCCTTATCCATGGGCTGAAGAAGACCCTAAATCTACAGCAACACAAAGTACTGAAAAAAAGGATCGTAGAAATTCTAACTCTAGAAAATCTACCTCTTCAAAAAAGAATAAAAAACGTTGGTATTAACCAACGTTTTTTATTACTTCTATTTTAAAAATATAGTTGCCCCTATTTCAATAAGAATAGTGTTTTCATTTATATATTGTAATCTAGTTGCAGAAATACTGTAACTTTATAACTCTCTAAACATTTTTATTTTAAACTTCTAAAGATGAAAAACTTCAAATTTATAACCTGCGTATTCTTTTTACTCACAGGGTCCGCTAGCTTTGCTCAAGACAACTCTATAAAACTGAACAATCATTACCTAGAAAAGGTTATTTCGGATAATAAAAAATTCATAGAAACTGGTCAGGTTGCAAATTATATTCCTGAATTAACTAAAGCAAATAAATCTGCAATTGCAAGTTGCATCATTACCCCGGAAGGAACAATATATCAAGCAGGAGATGTTTTCGAAAAATTTACAATTCAAAGTATATCTAAATTAATTTCACTTTCTTTAGCCGTTGAAGATTATGGCGAAGAAACTGTTTTCAATAAAGTTAGCTATGCAGGCACTCATCTACCTTTTAATAATTTCGCACATTTAGAAACTGAAGATACACCAATTAACCCCATGATGAATGCAGGAGCAATAGTAGTTTCTGCTTTAGTCAAAGGCAATGAAGAAGAAGCTTTTTCAAGAATTTTGAAACGAATTCAATACATCACCAAGAATGAAAAAATTGGTTTAAACGAGGCAGTATATCACTCTGAAAAAGAAACAGGTCATCGCAATAGAGGGATGTTTCACTTATTAAAAAACAAAGGGCTAATCGACAAAGATGAAACTGCTTTAGATGTATACTTTAAACAATGTTCAATCGAAATCAACACTATAGATCTGGCAAAAATTGCTTATTTCTTCGCCAACAATGGTACGCGTTTTGACGGTGATACAAGTTATAAGAACGAGAATATTTCTGAACTAATTCTTGCTGAAATGCTCTCTGGAGGAATGTATGATTTCAGTGGAACTTATGCCAGAAAGGTCGGTATTCCTTCTAAATCAGGCGTTGGAGGTGGAATTCTTGCTTCCGATTCTCGATTTGGCTATGGGCTAGCAGTATTCAATCCCGCACTAGATCAACATGGGAATTCAGCTGTTGGTTATCATATGCTAAAACAAATTTCTAAAGAATTAAAGTTAAGCATCTTTAAAAAATAAACAAAGCCGTATCAAAAATGATACGGCTTTGTTATTTTAAGCTTTGTTTTTATTCAAATAAATACCAGAGTTGTGCAACTACAAAACAAACAATTATTCCATAAAGTATAGGTAAAAAAGTAGCTACTAAAGTCCATTTAGCACTTTTTGTTTCTTTGTAAATAGTGTAAATAGTTGTGCTACAAGGATTGTGCAACAAACTAAATAGCATCAAATTAACACCAGTTAATGTTGTCCATCCAGCTAAATGTAAAATAGAAGCAATCTCTCCATCAGAAACTTCAAACATCACCCCCGCACCTTCACCCAAACTAGCATCCCCTAACATCATTGCTGTAAGCATTAAAATAGTAGGAATTACAATTTCATTTGCAGGTATTGCCACTATATAAGCTAATAAAATGACTCCATTTAAACCTATAAAAACACCTATTGGATCGAGCGCATTAACAGTTAAATAAGCAATACTTGAATCACCAATATGAATATTACTAATCAACCAAATAATTGCACCAGCAGGAGCCGCAAAAACTACTGCACGCCATAACACGATTAAAGTTCTATCTATCAAAGAAGTATAAATTGTCTGCATTACTTGCGGAGGTCGATAAGGTGGTAATTCCAAGGTAAAAAAAGAAGCTTCTCCTTTTAGCATCGTTTTTGAAAGTAACCAAGAAGTGAAAAAGGTAAAACCTATACCTAACACAACAATACCAACAACTGCTAGTGTAGAAACTGTATTAGACATATAACTAGGAACTAAGGCACCAATAAATATCGTAGCAATCAAAATTTGAGTTGGCCAACGTCCATTGCATAAAGAAAAATTATTTGTAATAATCGCAATTAGTTTTTCACGTGGACTATTAATTATTCGAGTAGCAACAACACCAGCTGCATTACACCCAAATCCCATACTCATTGTCAATGCCTGTTTTCCATGAGCTCCAGTACTTTTAAACATTCTATCCAAATTAAACGCAACACGGGGAAGGTATCCAAAATCTTCCAAAAGTGTAAACAAAGGAAAGAAAATAGCCATTGGAGGCAACATTACAGCAATAACCCAAGCGGTAGCTAAATAAACTCCATCAATCAGAAATCCACTTAACCACCAAGGAAATCCAATAGAATTAGCCCCATTTTTAAGAAAAGGATATAATTGATCTAACAATAAATATGAAAGAGCATCTGAAGGATAGTTAGATCCTACAATAGTGAGCCATAAAACCGCCCCTAATAAGACTAACATAATTGGAAATCCAAAAAACTTACTCGTTACAACATTATCAATCGCCCGATCTACTCTAAACGTGCGCTTATTTTCATCTGTTTTCACAGTACTTTTCACAATCTTTGAAACTTGGCCAAAAACTGCTTCTGCCAAATTATCAGCATAAGTAGTTCCTTGTTCCACACCATAATGATCAGCCAAAGCGAAAACCTCTAATAAAGCATCTTCATTAATTTTTTCTGATAAAACACCGCTTCTCAAAGCATGCATAATACTTTGATCTTTTAAAATCAATCGCATCGCCAACCAAGAAACGCTAGGTAACTCAGGGTCTAGAGCAATTAAGGCTTTTGAAACATTCTCTACAGCATCAAAAGATGTTTTAGGAATACCTTTAATTTTATGAAGCTCAGGCACAATTTTTCCAGTAGCCACTTGATGGATAGCTAATAATAATTCACTTATACCTTCCTTTCTACGAGCAGAAGTTGCTATTACAGGAACACCTAAATCACGAGATAATCCGCGTACATCTACATCAACTCCATGTCTATTTGCTTCATCCATTAGATTAAGACAAACAACGACTTTATTGGTTATCTCTTGAATCTGTAATACAAGACTCAAGTGTCTATCCAATCTTTCTGCATCGACAACTACAACTGTAACATCTGGTCTTCCAAAAAGAATATAATCCCGTGCTACTTCTTCATCCTCTGAAGTTGACATTAAAGAATAAGTTCCTGGTAAATCTACTAATCTATATCTGTGTTCCTTATAAGAAAACCTTCCCTCTGCACTGGTTACAGTTTTACCTGGCCAATTTCCCGTATGCTGCTTTAGCCCTGTTAATGCATTAAATATTGTACTTTTACCAGTATTAGGATTCCCTGCTAATGCAATAGTAAAGTCATAATCACCAGACAAGTCCCCTAATTTACGTAGATCAGATGCGGTATTTAAATCGCACACTTCACAAGTACTTTTCAATTTCATCATCTTACTTTTGTTTTTCTATCAAAATCATCTTGGCATCTTCTTTTCTTAAAGAAATCAAAGTATTATGAATCTTGTAAGCAACAGGATCTTTTAACGGACTAATATTCTGAACTTCTATTGTAACTCCTCTTACAAATCCAAGATCTAAAAATCGTTGATGAGCTTCTTCTCGGCATTCTTTTGCAATACCTAAAATCATAGCTTGTTCCCCTTTATTTAATTCAGACAATACCATCTTAATAGTTTAGAACTACAAAATTACAAAATTAGATTAGCCTAATAAAATATTTAGCTCAGTTTTTAAACCTATTTAATTAAAAACGAATAAAATAAAAGAGCTTCAATTTTAGAAAAGAAGCTCTTTTATTTTACTTAAATACTTTTAAAGGCATTCTCAAATGGAACCCGATGAATCAGACTACGCCCTAACGTTACTTCATCCGCATATTCTAATTCATCACCAATAGCAATTCCTCGCGCTATAGTAGAAGTAATCAAATCGAAATCTTTTAATTGTTTATATATGTAAAAATTTGTGGTATCGCCTTCCATCGTAGAGCTCAAAGCAAAAATAATCTCCTTCACATTCCCTTCCTTGACTTTGTTTAATAATGGATTAATAGTAAGCTGACTAGGCCCAATACCATCAATGGGAGATATCTTTCCTCCTAAAACGTGATAAATCCCCTTATACAATTGCGTATTTTCTAAAGCCATTACATCTCGCACATCCTCGACAACACAAATAGTTTGATGATCACGAGATGGATTTGCACAAATTTCACAAACTTGATGGTCGGAAATTGTATAACAACTTTGACAAAACTTGATTTCTTGACGCAACTTTAATAAAGCTTCCGCCAGATGAACAGTTTGCTCTTCCGGTTGTTTCAATAAGTGCAACATTAAACGCAGTGCGGTACGCTTTCCTATTCCAGGAAGTAACGAGATTTCATCGACCGCTTTTTCTAATAATTTTGAAGGAAAATCCATCCGGCAAAGATAAAAAAATAGCTGTAAAGAAACTCCGTATAAAAGATAGAGCCCATATTTTTATTCTTGATCCAAATTAAATTTCAAGATAAGAATCATACGTTAAAAATAAGTATTTTTGACTTTGATTAAATAAAGCACCATGACACCAACAATTATTTTTGCCATAATCGTTATTTATTTCGGAATTCTTATTTTTATTTCTCGATATATCAGTAAAAAAGACAGTAGTAATGATGCTTTTTTTATGGCAAATAGGAATGCTAAATGGTATTTAGTTGCGTTTGGAATGATTGGTACAGCCTTATCAGGCGTTACTTTTATTTCAGTACCAGGTGAAGTTGGAGCTCCTAGTGGTGAACAGTTCAAATATTTTCAGTTTGTACTCGGAAATGCCGCTGGTTTCCTTATCACGGCTACAATACTTCTCCCTCTTTACTACAGATATAATTTAGTTTCAATATACACCCTCATAGAGAAAAGATTGGGATTTTATAGCTATAAATCGGCAGCGTCAATTTTTTTATTGAGTCGAACAATTGGATCTGCATTTCGACTTTACCTGGTGATAATTGTGTTACAACGTTATGTATTTGATTATTTTGGTATTCCTTTCTTTGCTACCGTTTTAATTGCGCTACTCCTAATTTATGCTTACACATATAAAGGAGGACTCAAAACAATTATAGTTACTGATACGCTGCAAACATTTTTCTTAGTTACATCCGTTATTTTTACAATCATTTTCATTTGTAGAAGCCTAGATCTAAATGCCGTAGAAGCTTTCGAAACAATTAAAAACAGCAACTACTCTAAGATTTTTTTCTTTGAAGACTTTATAGAAAGTCGTTTTCACTTTATAAAACAATTCTTAGGAGGAATGTTTGTAACCATTGCAATGGTAGGCTTAGATCAAGATTTGATGCAGAAAAACTTAAGTTGTAAAAACATAAAAGAAGCTCAAAAAAACATGTATTCCTTTACAGCTATTTTTGTAGTTATCAATTTATTCTTTTTAGGCGTTGGAGCTTTACTTTATATTTATGCCCAACAAAACGGAATTGAAGTTCCGCTAGATTTAGTTACAGGTAAGCCAAGAACTGATTTACTTTTTCCTGAAATTGCATTCAACTATTTGAGTATTGTTCCTGCTGTTATTTTCTTATTAGGATTAACTGCTGCAACTTTCGCTACAACGGATTCCGCTCTAACAGCATTAACAACTTCTTTTTGTATTGATTTTTTAAACATGGACAAACCAGAAAACGCAACAAATAAAAAAGCGGTTTGGCAGCGAAAAATTGTACACTTAGCATTTTCTTTTTTAATGTTTTTAGTCATCATTCTATTTAATGCTATTAACGATGCCTCTGTTGTAAGTATGATTTTTAAAATTGCCTCTTACACCTATGGCCCGCTATTGGGATTATTTGCATTTGCTGTCTTTTTTAAATCAAGAATAATAAAAGATAAATGGGTTCCATACCTTTGTTTTATCGCCCCTTTTACCACCTATTTAATCAGTTCAAATAGCAAGCTCTTATTTGGAAATTACGCATTCGACAATGAATTGATTATCTTAAATGGAGGGATTACCTTACTTTTAGTAATAGCTATTAGTAAGAAAAACTAATATTGACCTGTATGTAATAACACTAAAGTACAAGACTCCTCATAAGAGATATTATGGCTGTCTAATAATTGATATAATTCAGGATTCTCTGTACCAGGATTGAAAATAATACGCTTTGGATTTAAACTTAAAATATATTCATAAAATACTTCTTGTCGTTTAGCATTTAAATAAAGCGTTATAGTATCGATATCCTCAAAATCTACAAGCTCTCTTACAATAGCTACATCACCTATAGTCCCTTGCTTTAATCCAATAGCTTCTACCGGATGCCCATATTTACGTAACAAACTAATAGCCTTAAAAGAATAGCGCAATGGATTCATTGAAGCGCCAATAACGAGCGTTTTTTTCATATTTAATTTATTTTAATCAAATTTAAGAAAAAAATAAAGATTATATTCAGATTAACATCCAACTAACTTAAAACATTAAAAAACCACTCATAAATAGTAAATATTCCTAAAACATAAACCCTATTTAACTTAATATTCTTAAACAAAATTATAAAACAATGACAAAAGTCATATTATGAATCGGTTGCGCTTTGTAATTTTACATTGAATATAAAAAAACACAATAAACATGAGAAAATTAGCTTTAACATTACTGGGTTTAACTTTATTTGTTAGTGGAACTGCTTTTGCACAAGAGCCAATAAAAATTAAAGAAAAAGAAGAAAAAGAATTTAGCAGATGGCAAATGCGTCTACGCGGCGTTGGTGTAGTTCCACACAATAGAGGAGAAATCTCTACAATCGGTGGTGATATCGATGTATCAAACAATTTCATACCAGAATTGGATTTTACATATTTCTTCACTAAAAATATTGCTGCAGAATTAATTCTAGGTACTTCTAGACATACGGTAG
This sequence comes from Flavobacterium sp., assembly GCA_030151565.1. GTDB lineage: Bacteria > Bacteroidota > Bacteroidia > Flavobacteriales > Flavobacteriaceae > Flavobacterium. The sequence continues at coordinate 21,617 of JASLDM010000130.1, forward strand.
CTGCAAATAATACAACTGTTGGAGATTTAGATTTAGGGAGCGTTTATTTATTACCTCCAACTTTAATGGTACAATATCACCTACATGCAGGTGAGGTTTTTAAACCATATGTTGGAGTTGGTGCAAACTATACCGTTTTCTTTAACGAGAAATCTGGAGATGCTGCTGGTATCAAATATGATAATAAATTTGGATACGGGTTCCAGATTGGATTTGACATTGATTTAAATGACAAATTCTTTATCAACTTAGACTTTAAAAAACTATTCTTAGAAACAGACGTAACAGTTGATGCTTCTAACTTAAATCAAGGACAAACATTCGACATCCCTGCTAAAGTTAAAGTAGATCCAATGTTGTTAGGTTTTGGTATCGGAATGCGTTTTTAATTATTTAAATAGATGTATTTTTTTTTAGGTCATCCTCACTGAGGGTGACCTTTTTTATTCTACAATATTTTCACGAAGTTTGCTTTAAATTAAAAAAATGAAGGCCAAAATTACTTTTAGAGAAATCAATGTCCTTGCTGTACCTGCTATTTTTTCTGGTATTTCAGAATCGATTATCTCTCTAACAGATATTGCTATAATAGGAAACATAAAAGAACACAATGTAGAAGCACTTGCTGCAGCCGGATTAGTTGGCTCATTTCTATCCGCTATTATTTGGGTCGTCGCACAGACTAAAACATCGATATCCGCGATCGTTTCTCAGCATTTAGGAGCTAATCGAATTTACGCAGTTAAAACCCTTGTTCCACAAGCAATTACATTTAACTTTATTCTAAGCTTTTTCATTCTTATAAGCACAACTTTATTTGCAAACTCCATTTTTAAAGCTTACAATGCCGAGGGCTTAATACTAGAATATGCAGAATCTTACTATCGTATACGAGCTTTAGGTTTTCCTTTAACACTAATTACTTTTGCCATATACGGTGTGTTTAGAGGTTTACAAAACACCTTATGGGCAATGAAATGCAGTATTGTAGGAGCCCTTCTAAATGTAGTACTTGACTTTGCGCTTGTATTTGGAATTGAGGGTTGGATTCCCGCAATGCATCTTGAAGGAGCTGCTTATGCTAGTGTGATTTCTCAGTTCGTAATGTTTAGTATGGCACTTTATTATTATCTAACAAAAACTCCTTTTACATTAAAAATAAGAAGAAAATTAAATCCAAGTTTAAAGCCTCTCATATTGATGAGCTTTAATTTTATTTTGCGTACAACTACCTTAAATATCACTATGTATTTAGCTAATGCATACGCTACGGGTTACGGAAAAAACTTTATTGCTGCTCAAAGCATTTTAATGAATATCTGGCTTTTCTTCTCTTTCTTTATTGATGGATATGCAAGTGCTGGAAATGCACTATCCGGAAAGCTTTTAGGACAAAAAAACTACCCTGCTCTTTGGCAAATGAGCAAAAGTATAAGCAAGTATTCCATTGTCATTTCGCTACTATTAATTGCTTTATGCGCTGTTTTTTACAAGCAAATTGGATTGTTATTTAATCAAGATATCGAAGTTATTACCGTTTTCGTATCTGTATTTTGGATTGTTTTAGTTATGCAGCCTATTAACGCATTAGCTTATATTTATGATGGAATTTTTAAAGGACTAGGAGATGCTAAATTTCTAAGAAACAACTTAATCTTTGCCACTTTTTGTGGATTCATACCTACACTCCTTTTATTTGATTATTTAGGTTGGCAACTCTACGGAGTATGGATCGCTTTTTCCGTTTGGATGTGTTGTCGCAGTTTTCCTTTGATCTATACTTTCAAAAAAAAATATCTAAATATGTAAGCAATGCAACACGATTGCAAACATAGTTTGATATTATTTATAATGAGGATAAGAGAGTACATTTGCTATAAATAAATTAAAAAAGATCAAACTATGGGTCAAAAATATGTCAATCAAAATAATCCAAACAAGAATGCTGATCATGACCATAGTCACGATCATGATCACAACCACGGAGGGGAAAACACCAAGTTCTTTGTAGTTTTTAGTTTAATTATGTTAGCTATTGGAATTGCTTTAGCTAATATTTTTAAAGCAGATTGGTTCATAAACAACACTCCTTTACGGATTACTTGGTACATTGTAGCTTATTTACCTGTAGCATTTCCTGTACTTAAAGAAGCTATAAAATTAATCAAGAAAGGCAATTTCTTTAATGAATTCTCACTAATGGGAATTGCAACTCTAGGAGCTTTTTTCATACAAGAATATCCCGAAGGAGTAGCCGTAATGGTATTTTATACAATCGGAGAACTATTTCAGGAAAGTGCAGTAAACAAGGCTAAAGGAAATATAAAAGCTCTCTTAGATATTCGTCCTAATGAAGCAACTGTCTTAAGAAACAATACCTACACGGTTGTAAATCCAGAAGAGGTTAAAATCGGAGAAATCATTCAGGTAAAAGTAGGAGAAAAAATACCTCTAGACGGAGCTTTATTAACAGATAAAGGAACTTTCAATACTTCCGCACTTACAGGTGAAAGCAAGCCTAACTCTTACAAAAAAGGAGAAACTGTTTTAACAGGAATGATTAATCTTCAAAATGTTATTGAAATAAAAACAACGAAGCTTTATCAAGATAGTTCGTTAGCAAAAATTCTGCAGATGGTTCAAGAGGCAAGTACACGTAAAGCAACCACAGAATTATATATTAGAAAATTTGCTAAAATCTATACTCCGATCGTATTTTTCCTTGCTGTTACACTAACTTTTTTACCATATTTCATCTTAGGTGACGGATATGAATTCAAAACCTGGTTAGAAAGAGCTTTAGTGTTTTTGGTAATTTCTTGCCCATGTGCTTTAGTGATTTCAGTTCCCTTAGGCTATTTTGGAGGAATTGGAGCCGCTTCAAAGAACGGCATCCTATTTAAAGGATCCAATTACCTAGAATTAATGGCGAAGCTTGATATAGTTGTTATGGATAAAACGGGAACTTTAACAGAAGGTGTATTCAAAGTTCAAAAGGTAGAAACAATAATTGAAGAGAAGGATTTTGTAAACATGGTATCCGCTATTGAAAAACAATCAACTCATCCAATTGCAAAAGCCATTGTTGAAGCTTATCCCACAAATGATATCGCGGAAGAAGTTCATGAAATTCCAGGAAAAGGGTTAACTGGAAAAATTAACAATAAAGAAATATTCGTCGGGAACACAGCACTTTTATCGCATTATAATATTATTTACCCTTTAGACATCGATGAAATAGTTGAAAGTATAGTTGTGGTTGCCATAGACAAAAAGTATGTTGGCTATATGACTATTGCAGATCAAATTAAAGCAGATGCAAAAGATGCAATCACACTTATAAAATCAATGGGCGTTCAAAAAACAGTGATGCTTAGCGGAGATAAAGATACGATCACGCAAAAAGTTGCAAAAGAAACAAATATAGACATTGCATTAGGCGGATTACTACCTGAAGGAAAAGTTGCACAAATAGAAAAGCTCAAAAAACAATATCCAAATAAATCAATCGCATTTGTCGGCGATGGAATTAATGATGCGCCTGCATTAGCTTTAAGTGATGTCGGAATAGCTATGGGAGGCTTAGGAAGCGATGCAGCAATAGAAACAGCTGACGTGGTAATTCAAACAGACCAACCTTCCAAAATTGCAACAGCTATGCACATTGGTAAAGAAACCCGTAAAATTGTTATTCAAAATATCACGCTAGCACTTATAGTAAAAATTATTGTCCTAATACTTGGCGCTGGTGGAATTGCAACCATGTGGGAGGCTGTATTTGCCGATGTAGGAGTTGCTTTACTTGCCATTCTAAACGCGGTACGCATACAAAAAATGAAGTTTATATAAACTAAAAATCCCGATAATCTTATCGGGATTTTTTTATTCTTCTTTTAGTTCCCCTAATGTCATCTCAATTTGAGCTAAATATTGCCCGTAAAACTTTTTTATCCAATACCTAAGCATAAAGTGAATCAATACAAACATTAAGAATACAAAAACACTTACTTCTAATATAGACGTCAATTCACCACTCAAAATCATAGTTAACTTTTTGTTAGAAGTAGTAATCAAAAGGAATAACACACAGAAAGGAAATAAAGAATAACAAAATGCTTCATACAATTGGATATACATTTTAATACTATAATAGCTTTCATGAATACTGTCTTTACTATTTAATTCTAACTTAGCAGATTTGCGGTAAAACAAATACATCTTAAATATATAATACAAGCTTATTAATACGAAAAGTGCATAAAACAAATAAAACCCTCCTATTCGACTTTCATTAATAGAAAAAAATCTTGGAGTAAAAGCAACAAAAAAAACACTAACTAATTGTATCCATATTTCTTTTTTTACATTATTTCTGATTTTCTCTAAAGGCAGGTTACTCTCTTTAATACTTAATTCTTTTATATCCATAGTTGGATTTGAAGCATCTTGTTCTTGCCAAGATTTTTTTATATCATCAAAATTCATATCCTTGTTGTTTTATTATTTCTTGTAATTTATTTTTTGTTCTATTTAATTTTACACGAGCATTTCCTTCCGAAATACCTAAGTTCGTTCCTATCTCTTGATGCGAAAAACCTTCCAAATACAGAAAGATTAAAGCCTTCTCTACATCATTCAATTGATAAATCGCTTTGTACAAATAATCAACCTGATTATCCATTGTTGTATCGTGTTCTACTGCTTGTAGCTTTCCTTCTTTATCGCTTAACGAAGTAAGCTGGTGGCTTACTTTCTTATCTTTTTTAAAGTAAGTAATAGCAGTATTAACAGCTACGCGATACATCCAAGTAGAAAACTGACTATTTCCTTGAAACTTATCGTATGATTTCCACAATTGAAATACTATCTCTTGGTACAGATCTTCCTGATCGTCACGATTGTCCATATACATACGAGATACCTTGTACAAAATTCCTTTGTGGCTATCAATCTTTAATAGAAACTCTTTCTCTATTATACTGCTCACAGACTATCGTATTTAATTAAGTACAGGAGTAAGCTTATACCCTTTTTGCTTCAACAAATTCAATACACCATTTTCTCCTCCCAAATGAGCACTTCCAACTGCAAATAATGTAGCTTTATCCTTCATCATAGCAGGCATCTGTTGCAACCAATTATTATTTCTTTCATCTAACATCGCTTTTTTAGCCTCCAAACTCATAAATTCAAGATCTGTACCATAGATATACAATGCATCAATATCTTCGTTAATAAAGGCTTGTTTCATTTCATTGAAATTAGCTACATAATTACCTACCTGTTTTAGTTGTGTTACTATTTCTTTGGCAGTATACATTTTATCCAACAACTTTACTTGGTCATTCAAATGTTCTAAGCCCGCTATCTTATTACCTTTCTGAATCGCTAACTGCAATATTTCCATATCAAATCCTTTTGCAGAACAGGTAATTGTTTTTCCAATCATTAAACTCATTAATCCAAACATAGACATATTATCTACTTCGCTTAGTTCCTTACCATACTCTTTATTCAAAACTACTTTCAATTCATTAATCTCTTCTATAGACAACTGAGCAGATAGTGGATTTTCAGTTACCATTAAAGCTTGAATGTCTTTAAACTCATTGGGATCTGTCAAATTCACTTCTAAAGTCAATTGTTCTGTATCTTGAATTGCACGTTGTACTTTTTCTTTAATGATTAAATCTTCTTCACAAAGAATGTGAAATGTACCTAAAACATAAGAAGATTGCTTTAGTCCATTACCTGAAACTTCCCATAAAATAGTTTTTGGATTGCTTTGAGCAAAAGAAAATACTATTGTAAAAAAAGTAAATACACAACTTAAAATTAAACGCTTCATAATTCTATTATTTTTGATTTATAAGTAGTAAGTACACCAAATTAAAAAACGTTACAACTAAATGGAGTTTTTTTCATAAATATTATAATACTAAACAACTTAATACATTAGCAAGAAATTCTTAGTCAGAAATCTCCGAAGATTCATTAAAGGGACTACCCAAAACTATTCATAAAACAAAAATCCCCAACCACGATGCGCTTGGGGATTCTAAAACAAAGGCAGCCAGCCGAGCCCGGTAGGGCGAACACTGCTAGACCTATAAACAAAAAAAGTCCTTTACTTTTCAGTAAAGGACTTTTAAAAGAAAGGCAGCGACATACTCTCCCACATAAATGCAGTACCATCTGCGCTAACGGGCTTAACTTCTCTGTTCGAA
>JASLDM010000136.1 GCA_030151565.1 Flavobacterium sp.
AAAATATAAAAAGATGACAGAAGGAAACTTTGTCGATTACGTAAAAATTTACGTTGCTTCAGGAAAAGGAGGAAAGGGATCTACGCATTTACACCGCGAGAAATTTATTGAAAAAGGAGGCCCTGACGGAGGAGATGGAGGACGTGGAGGACACGTATATGTAGTTGGAAACGAAGGTTTGTGGACGTTGTATCATTTGAAATTTGCTAGACATATCAAGGCTGGGCACGGCGGAGATGGGGGAAGCTCTAGAAGTACAGGATCTGATGGTGAAGACCGTGTGATTGAAGTGCCTTTAGGGACTGTGGTAAAAGATAAAGAAACGGGTGATGTACTTTTTGAAATTACAGCGCACGGAGAACGAAAGATTTTGGCTCACGGAGGAAAAGGTGGATTAGGGAACTGGCATTTTAGAAGTTCTACGAATCAAACACCTCGTTATGCCCAACCGGGGATGCCAAGTGAAGAGTTGGATGTTTTGTTGGAATTGAAAGTGTTAGCAGATGTAGGTTTGGTAGGTTTTCCAAATGCTGGAAAATCAACGTTGCTGTCTGTTTTGACTTCAGCTAAACCAAAAATTGCAGACTATCCTTTTACAACATTAAAGCCTAATTTAGGAATCGTGGCTTACCGCGATTTTCAATCTTTTGTAATTGCAGATATACCAGGTATTATTGAAGGAGCTGCAGAAGGTAAAGGATTAGGACATTATTTCTTACGTCATATCGAGCGTAACTCCACTTTGTTGTTTTTGGTTCCTGCAGATGCAGATGATATTAAGAAAGAATATAATATTCTTTTGGATGAGCTAAGAAGATACAACCCAGAAATGTTGGATAAAGATCGTCTTCTGGTGATTTCTAAATCAGATATGCTTGATGATGAGTTAAAGGCAGAGATGGAAGAACAATTAAATGCTGAGTTAGTAGGAGTTCCATATCATTTCATTTCGGCGGTAACGCAGCTGGGCTTAAAAGAATTAAAAGATAAACTTTGGCAGATGTTGAATCCCAAAGTTGAATAATATAAAGAAACCTTTCGGAAACGGAAGGTTTTTTTATGCTTAATGAGGAGCAGGAGTCAATTTATTGATGAAAAGAGATACTTTGAAATGAAGTTGTTGAGAATATGATGATGTGTCTGTTTTTGATTTTTTTCAGAGTATTCATCTCTTTTTATGGATTCTAACGTGAAAAAACATTCAATTTGAGTTTTTTTTATATTTTAATTTTGATTAAACTCATTTAATATAGTGATGCATTGTTTTTTTATTATCTTTACAAAAGTCAGAGAATGAAAGAAGTAAAGAAAATAAAACGCGACTTATGTTAGCCACGATTATACTTGTTTTTGTACTTGCTTTTCTAACCCTTTTTTCAGGGAAGTTACTGCGTACGAACTATATAAAGTTAGTAGGACTTTTACCTTTATCCCTTTTTGTCTTTTTTTGTACCTACATACCTAAACTTCAGACTGGAACTGAGGCTGTCTTGTTTAAGAATGATTGGATCCCGTCACTCGGGATTTCACTTGATTTTAAGGTTGATGGCTTGTCCTTGTTGTTTAGTTTATTGGTTACGGGAATCGGTACATTGATTTATCTGTATGCCGCAGATTATCTCAAAGGGCATGTTTATTTGAATCGATTTTACAGTTATTTAGGCCTTTTTATGGCTTCCATGCTAGGGCTTGTACTTTCAGATAATTTGATAACGCTCTTTATTTTTTGGGAGCTTACGAGTATAACGTCTTATTTTTTAATAGGTTTCAATCACGAAGATGAGGCTGCTCGAAAGAGTGGATTGTGGGCCTTTTCTATCACTGGACTAGGAGGGCTTTTCTTATTGGCCGGCTTTACGATGATTGGAAGTATAGCAGGGACCTATTCTCTTACGGAGCTATTAACGGAGTCTGATGTACTTACTGCGCATTCGGCCTATCCGTTGTTGTTGGTGTTTCTGTTTTTAGGAGCCTTTACAAAATCAGCACAGTTTCCATTTTATTTTTGGTTGCCAGGAGCAATGAAGGCACCTACGCCGGTTTCGGCTTACCTGCATTCGGCGACTATGGTAAAGGCGGGAATCTATCTGTTGGCTCGTTTTTCTCCTATTTTAAACGATGGTCATTTATGGACAACTACCTTGCTAATTGTAGGAGGGTTTACTATGGCTTTTGGAGCTTTCCATTCTGTTTTTAGAAAGGATTTGAAAGGTATATTGGCTTATTCGACGATATCTGCGTTAGGAGTTTTGGTGTTTTTACTAGGCTTAGGGACGCCAAAAGCTATTGTTGCTTTTAGTGTTTTTTTGGTAGCACATGCGCTTTATAAAGCAGCTTTATTTATGGTTACTGGTACTATTGATCATACTTTTCATACTCGAGATATAACGGAGCTTAGCGGGTTGCGCCAAAGTATGCCTTATTTGGCACTTGCGGGAGGCCTTAGTGCTTTGTCGTCAGCGGGTGTTCCTTTGACGTTTGGGTTTGTAGCCAAAGAATTGGTGTATGAAGCAAGTTTAGGTAATGCTTTGAATACGTTTGCTATTTGCGTTACGGTATTGGCTGTTGCAACTAATGTTTTTTTGAGTGCTTCTGGTTTTTTAGTAGGTATTAAACCTTTTTTTGGACCAATATCTGAAGCAAAGCGTTCCGTACCGAAATTGAAATTATGGTTGTGGCTCTCGCCTTTGATTTTAGCTTTTCTGACCTTAGTTTTTGGGCTTTTACCTATGCTAGCAGATGTTGGGTTTGCACAAGCAGCAACTCAAGTGGTATTACAGCAACCGATTGATCTGCACTTAAAGTTATGGCATGGGTTTAATGAGGTTTTACTCCTGAGTGGTATTACTTTGCTATTAGGTGTTGTGTTCTATTTTGTTTTTTCAAAGTGGACGGGGTCTTTAAACTTTATAGCGTATTTTGAGCGTTTCGCTCCTCAGCGGTTAGTTTCCTATCTTTTGGAGCAATTTAGAAAGTTGGCTTTTCATTATACCAGATTGTTTCAAGATGGATATTTACGCCACTACTTAATGGTGATTATCGTGTTTTTTACAGCCCTCGTTGGATATAAACTTTTTGCAGATGTACCACTTCAAGTTAATACGGCTCATCTTTCTGAGTTTAGAGCCTATGAACTCGTTGTATTTATGATTGCCGTTGCAGCTATTTTATTTACAATTTACACGCCATCTCGACTCACCGCAATTGCTTCGATTGGTGTAGTGGGATATTGTATCTGTTTGATATTTGTGTTTTATGGAGCTCCTGATTTAGCAATGACGCAATTTACAATTGATACATTAACGGTGGTTTTATTTGTGTTGGTATTGTTTAAATTACCTTCTTTTTTACAATATAGAAATAGAAAAATTCAGATTCGTGATGCTATCGTTTCTATTGCTTTTGGAACTTTAATTGCCTTGATTACTTTACAGGCTTTGGTTTCTCCTGCGGATAAAGAAGTGAGTCGTTTTTATGCGGAAAATACCTACGTACTTGCTAAGGGACGAAATGTGGTAAATGTTATTTTGGTAGATTTTAGAGGGTTTGATACTTTGATTGAAACAATTGTACTTTCTATTGCTGCCTTGGGCGTTTTGAGTTTGTTGAAATATAAAATTAGAGACAATGAAAAATAAACATAAAAAACCGAAGGTCTTTGATAATACTATTTTAAGAACAGCAACGAATTACTTGTTACCCTTATTGTTGATGTTCTCGATCTTTGTTTTACTGAGAGGACATTATCTTTCGGGAGGGGGATTTGTAGGAGGGCTTATTGCATCGATCGCTTTTGTATTGCATGCCTTTGCGTATGATACAAAAACTACTTTGGCACTGTTTCGTTTTCCTCCATTAAAGCTGATTCCAATGGGGTTGACTTTATCTATTGTTAGTGGTTTTTTGCCTGTTTTATTAGGATTGCCCTTTATGAGTGGTGTTTGGTTTGCAGATAATGTTGTTGTTATAGGATCGGTGGGAACTGCCTTGTTTTTTGATATAGGCGTTTATATGGTGGTGATTGGCGTAGTGCTAACGATATTATTTACAATTGCAGAAAATGTATAAAGTTTAAAAATGTAAGAATGGAATTATTACTTGTACTATTAGTGGGGATTTTATACGCTGCAGGCATTTATATGATGTTTAGAAGAAGTATGGTAAAGCTTTTACTCGGATTGATACTTCTGGGTAATGGAGCGAATATTTTAATTTTTTTAATGGGAGAGTTGACTAAAGGTCGCGCTCCAATTATTGAAGATGGACAGTCCTATTTTTTGGGTGCTTATGCAGACCCTGTTCCACAAGCTTTGATTTTGACAGCCATTGTAATTAGTTTTGGTTTGACGGCTTTTGCAATTGTATTATTAAATAAAGTATATAGTATAACGGGGTCTGACGATTTAGATTCTTTAAATGTTCAAGATTTAGATATATGATTTCAAATTTTATACTAGCACCTCTATTTGCCCATATGTTTACTGCTGTTATTCTTCTCTTTTTTTGGAAAAGGGTTCGAATTCAGAAAGTTATTAGTATTGTAGGTAATAGTATCGCTTTCTTAATTGGTGTTGCCCTGTTTTGGCTTACTTGGAATGAAGGACCTTTGGTTTTACAGCTAGGAGGATGGGAAGCACCTTTCGGAATTACATTTATCTCGGATACCTTAAGTGCTGTTATGGTTTTGCTGACTTCAATAGTCTCTTTGGCTGTTGGTATTTACTCTACAGCTGCAATTAATATAAGTCGTATTCGATATGGATATTTTATAATTTTTCACTTGTTGATTATGGGGCTTTTAGGCGCTTTTTTAACAGGAGATATCTTTAACTTATACGTTTGGTTTGAAATTGTTATTATTTCATCATTTGTTTTGCTTACTCTAGGAGGGAAAAAGCGACAAATGGAAGGAGCGATAAAATATGTGAGTATCAATATGTTGGCGTCAGTTATTTTTTTGACAGCTATTGGGATACTTTATGGAATTACAGGAAGTTTGAATATTGCCGATTTAGCAGCGCAAGTAGCTAAAGTCGAGAATAGAGGGTTGGTGACTGTGACAGCTTTATTGTTTTTTGTTGGTTTCGGAATTAAGTCGGCAGTGTTTCCGCTCTATTTTTGGTTGCCATCGTCTTACCATACACCGCCTTCAGCGATTGGGGCTATTTTTGGTGGATTATTAACAAAGTTGGGAGTTTATTCTCTATTACGCGTGTTTACAGTGATTTTTGTGCCCGACGATTTTATACTTACGGTTTTTGTAGGGGTTGCTGCTTTGACAATGATTAGTGGAGCTTTTGGAGTGATTAATAAACGTAATATCCGTAGAATTTTATCTTATTTTATTGTTTGTCATATTGGGTATCTCATTGCTGGATTGGGATTGTATACTGAAATAGCCTTGATGGGCGTTGTGTTTTATTTGATTCACGATGTCATCATAAAAAGTAATCTTTTTATGATGAGTGGATTAATACATAAGATTCGAGGAACTCAGGATATTCATCGTTTGGGAGGTTTGTATAAGGATTATCCTAGGCTTTCGATGGTGTTCGCTATTATTTTATTCTCTTTGGCAGGTATACCACCGCTTTCGGGTTTTTGGCCAAAAATAGTCCTTTTTCAAGAGGCTTTTCGTCAAGAGAATTATGTGCTATTGGGAGCTTTACTCTTTGCTAGTTTTGTGACGTTGTTTATAGTGGCTCGAATTTGGAGTGAGGTGTTTTGGAAAGATTTACCTAAACCAAATAGTGAAGAATTAGATCATTTAGCGCCTTTTAATTTTTCTGGAAAAATAGCATTGGTATCACCCGTTGTTGCCATGGCTGCTTTGAGTTTATGTATAGGGCTTTACGCTTCAAAAGTGATTGAAATATCTGAACGTGTGGCTTATGAATTGATGCATCCAGTTATTTATATTGAAGCTGTAATGGGAACTTTTAAATGATGGTGAGATGATAAAATATTTTTTGCTTAACTTATTGATGTCCTTTGTATGGGTAGCTCTAACGGGACAGCTTAACTATACCAATTTTATTTTTGGTTCTGTAGTTGGTTTTTTTATACTCTGGATGTTGACAAGGAATTCTAAACCAGAGGATAAGCAGTATTTTTTAAGAGTGCCTAAAATATTGATTTTTTGTCTGTATTTTATTTACGATATGCTTGAGGCTAATTTTCAAGTAGCCTTAGATGTAATTACACCAAATTATCATACCACACCTGGAATTATTAAATATGATATTGACGCTAAAACTGATTTTGAAATCACGATGTTAGCCAATATCATTGCTTTAACGCCAGGTACAATGGTTATTGATATTGCGGAAGATAAAACGCATATTTTTATTCATACGATGTATTCTAAGGATAAAGATAAATTCATTAAGCGTATGAAAGAACGTACTGAGCGTAAATTATTAGAAATATTACGATGATGGTAGAAAATTATTTGATGTATGTAGTTATGCCAATTATCTGTTTGTCGTTGGTTTTTATCTTTCTCCGATTTTTAAAAGGGCCTTCGATTGTAGATCGTGTAATTGCATTAGACTTACTTATTACGGTAGGTGTGGGGCTTATAGGATTGTTTAGTGTTATTGCAGATAATCCTGTTTTTTTGGATGTAGCGGTAATTTTGGCTTTAATTGCTTTTTTGAGTACCGTAGCCTTTTCATTTTATTTAGATAAACGAAACAAAGATGACTGATATTTTAATTATCGTTTTAAGTACACTAGGTGCTTTATTCATTTTAATTGCATCGATAGGAATTCTACGTATGCCAGATTTTTATACACGCTTATCGATCACTGTAAAAGCTGCGACTTTAGGATTGGGATGTGTTTTAGGAGCTGCGGCTATTCATTTTTCTGAATTTTCAATTACTACTAAAGTTTTTGCGATTGTTTTTTTTCTTTTTATTACTTCACCTGTTGCAGCTTTTTTGATTGCTCGTACGGGGTATGTAATGGGGGTTCCGCTTTGGAAAAAATCAGTAATTGACGAGTTAAAAGAACAAGAGCTTTTGGAAAATGAAGAGGGAGTGGAAGAGGATAAAAATGAAAAAAATTAAGTAGACTTAATCAAAACGGGGAGATTTAAGGTAAAAAAAACTATCTTCGCCGGAAATAACATACTAATATTAATTATGAAAAAAATTCTTTTATTCGTAACTGCATTTCTGCTTGCATTACCGGTACAGGTAAAAGCAGATGAGGGAATGTGGTTTCTAATGTTCATAGATCGTTTGAATCAACGTGATATGGAAAAAATGGGATTGCAATTAACTGCAGAGGAAATTTATAGTATTAATAATCATTCTTTAAAAGACGCGATTGTTCAGTTTGATGGAGGATGTACAGCAGAGATTATATCTGATCAAGGTTTGGTTTTAACGAATCATCACTGTGGTTACGATAAGATTGCAGAACTAGCGACACCTGAAGATGATATTTTAACAAATGGTTTTTGGGCAAAAACGAAAGCTGATGAGCGTAAGCCAAAAAGTCTTTCAGTTCGTTTCTTTGTAAGAATGGATAATGTAACAAAAAGAATATTAGCAGTTACGGACACTAAAATGTCTGAGATGGATCGTGAGAAAGCGATTAATCAAGAGATTGCTAAAATTCAAAAAGAAAATGATGAAGGTGGAAAATATATCGTTTCTGTAAAATCATTTTTTCAAGGGAATGAATTTTATTACTTCGTATATGAAGATTATAATGATGTTCGTTTGGTAGGAACACCTCCTAATAGCATTGGTAAATTTGGAGGAGATACTGATAACTGGGAATGGCCACGCCATACAGGAGATTTTTCATTATTTAGAGTGTACACGGATAAAAATGGGAAACCTGCAGAATATTCTGAGGATAATATTCCAATGAAACCTAAACATTACTTGCCAGTTTCTAATGCAGGAATTAAAGAGGGAGATTTTTCTATGATTTTAGGATATCCAGGACGTACGAATCGTTGGATGCCAGCAGAAGGGATTGAGCAAAATGTAAAATTTGCTTATCCTGCTTGGGTTGAAGGATCTAAGTTGGGAATGGATGTAATGAAAAAACACATGGATCAAGAGGCAGCAGTTCGTTTGTTTTATGCTTCTAAATATGCTGGAGTAGCAAACTATTGGAAAAATCGCCAAGGAATGATCGACGCATTAACAGAGCATCAAACTGCGCAAGCTAAGCGTATCTCGGAAGCTGAT
>JASLDM010000141.1 GCA_030151565.1 Flavobacterium sp.
CTCACTTACGTTAGGAATATCATTAGTCAACTCTTCGTTTCCTAATTTAGTATCCCTTACTTCTAAAGTGTAATCGTCTACGTGGATAGATGTAAAGATATCTTCACGCACTACTTTCTCCGAAATAACAATTGCATCCTCAAAGTTGTACCCTTTCCATGGCATAAACGCCACTTTCAAGTTACGACCCAAAGCCAATTCTCCATTTTGAGTTGCATATCCCTCACAAAGCACCTGACCTCTTGTAACGCGATCTCCTTTACGAACAATCGGTTTTAAGTTGATACTTGTACTTTGGTTGGTTTTTCTAAACTTAATTAAGTTATATGTTTTTTCATCTGGATCAAAGCTCACTAAACGCTCTTCATCCGTACGATCATACTTAATTGTAATTTTTTGAGCATCTACATACTCAACTGTTCCTTCACCTTCTGCATTAATTAAAACACGCGAATCTGAAGCAACTTGTCTTTCTAATCCTGTTCCAACAATCGGAGCCTCAGGTCGTAATAATGGCACCGCTTGGCGCATCATGTTCGATCCCATCAACGCACGGTTGGCATCATCATGTTCTAAGAAAGGAATTAACGAGGCTGAAATCGAAGCAATTTGGTTTGGAGCAACGTCCGTATAATCCAAATCTTTAGGTTCCACAACTGGGAAATCCCCTTCTTCTTTAACAACAACACGTTCTTCAGTAATATTACCAAGCTCATCAATTTCAACGTTAGCTTGAGCAATCAATTTACCTTCCTCTTCTTCTGCACTTAAATAAATAGGATCGTTAATTATATCTACTTTTCCATCAACCACAGGGCGATAAGGAGTTTCGATGAATCCCATACTATTTACTTTTGCATAAACAGCCAAAGAAGAAATCAAACCAATGTTTGGTCCCTCTGGAGTTTCAATCGGACATAAACGTCCGTAATGCGTATAGTGAACGTCACGAACCTCGAAACCTGCTCTTTCTCTAGATAATCCTCCAGGTCCTAAAGCTGACAAACGACGCTTGTGAGTAATCTCTGCCAATGGATTGGTTTGATCCATAAACTGAGATAACTGGTTCGTTCCGAAAAATGAATTAATAACCGATGATAATGTTTTCGCATTGATCAAATCAATAGGCGTAAACACTTCATTGTCACGAACGTTCATACGTTCGCGAATCGTACGCGCCATACGAGCTAAACCAACACCAAACTGAGCTGATAATTGTTCACCAACCGTTCTAACACGACGGTTAGATAAGTGGTCAATATCATCAATCTCTGCTTTAGAGTTAATCAATTCAATCAAGTATTTAACAATAGTGATAATATCCTCTTTTGTCAATACTTGTTTGTCCATAGGCGTATCCAAGTTTAACTTCTTGTTCATTCTATAACGACCAACTTCACCTAGATTGTAACGTTGATCTGAGAAAAACAATTTGTCAATAATTCCACGAGCCGTTTCCTCATCAGGCGGTTCCGCGTTTCTTAATTGACGGTAAATGTGCTCTACAGCCTCTTTTTCAGAGTTTGTAGGGTCCTTTTGCAAGGTATTATGTATGATGGCATAATCTGCCTGATTGCTGTCGTCTTTGTGTAAAAGGATCGTCTTAACGTTAGCATCGATGATTTCTTCGACATTGTCTTTATCTAGGACTGTATCACGGTCTAAGACAATCTCATTTCTCTCAATCGATACAACCTCACCCGTATCCTCGTCTACGAAGTCTTCATGCCAAGTGTTCAAAACACGAGCTGCAAGTCTTCGTCCAATATATTTTTTTAAGCCTGTTTTTGATACTTTCACTTCCTCGGCAAGGTCGAAAATCTCTAGGATGTCCTTGTCTCTTTCAAAACCAATTGCACGGAATAAAGTGGTAACAGGTAATTTTTTCTTTCTATCGATATACGCGTACATCACGCTATTGATATCGGTAGCGAACTCGATCCACGAACCTTTAAAAGGAATTACACGTGCTGAGTATAATTTTGTTCCATTTGCATGGAAAGACTGTCCAAAGAAAACACCAGGGGAACGGTGTAACTGAGACACTACCACACGTTCAGCTCCATTGATTACAAATGTACCACTAGGCGCCATATATGGAATAGTACCCAAATACACATCTTGAACAATTGTTTCAAAATCTTCGTGCTCTGGATCCGTACAATATAGTTTTAAACGCGCTTTAAGCGGAACGCTATAAGTTAATCCTCTGTCGATACATTCTTCAATAGAATAACGCGGAGGATCTACAAAATAATCAAGGAACTCCAACACGAACTGATTACGTGTATCCGTGATTGGGAAGTTCTCCATGAAGGTGTTATACAACCCTTCATTACCTCTCTCATCAGATTTCGTTTCTAATTGAAAAAAATCCTTGAAAGACTTCACTTGAATATCCAAGAAATCTGGATAGGCAGGAATGTTTTTCGTAGAGGCAAAATTTAATCTTTCAGTCTGATTTGTGATCATCAATGGACAAAAATTTTGATTAAAGAATTTAGTAGAATTTACGTAGAAATCTCTTTATACGCAAAATGGTTTAGGCCTTTGAGAATGAATCCTCAAGACCTAAACCTAGTATTTTCATGAAAGAAAGCTTATTTAAGCTCAACAACAGCTCCAGCTTCTTCCAATGATTTTTTAAGACCTTCAGCCTCATCTTTAGAAACTCCTTCTTTGATGTTTGCTGGTACAGAGTCAACCATATCCTTAGCTTCTTTAAGACCTAAACCTGTTAATTCTTTAACAGCTTTAACTACAGCTAATTTAGAAGCTCCAGCTTCTTTTAATACTACTGTGAATTCAGTTTGCTCTTCAGCAGCTTCACCTGCAGCACCACCAGCAACTACTACTGCAGCAGCAGCAGGCTCGATTCCGTACTCATCTTTTAATATAGTTGCTAACTCGTTAACTTCTTTTACTGTTAAGTTAACTAATTGTTCTGCGAATTGTTTCAAATCTGCCATTTTTCTATCTTTTAATTTGATTTGTAAAAATATAATTTATTAATGTGCGTTCTTATTGAACATTTAAAAACTATCAAGCGAAAGCTTATGCTTCAACCTCTTCGTCTTTAAATTGGTTTTGAAGAGCTGAAATAACTCTTTGTGCAGGAGATTGAAGTAATCCAATGATTTCTGCAACAACCTCTTCTTTAGATTTAATAGCTACTAACGAATCTAATAAGTTATCTCCGATATAAACCTCTTCATTGATGTAAGCACCTTTTAAAAGTGGTTTGTCAGATTTCTTTCTAAATTCTTTAATTACTTTCGCTGGTGCATTAGCTACATCAGCAATCATAATAGCACTATTTCCTTTTAAAGTAGAAGGTAATTCTTCGTAGTTATTCTCAGACGCTTCCATTGCTTTAACAAGCAATGTGTTTTTAATAACCTCTAACGTAATTCCAACCTTGTAACAAGCTCTTCTTAAGTTTGAAGTAGTTTCAGCGCTCAATCCTGATATATCTGCGATATAGAAGATATTTGCATCAGCTAACTTAGCTTTCAAATCCTCTATCGCTACTGCTTTTTGTTCTCTAGTCATACTAAAATGTTTTATCTACCAATTATACTGCCTTAGGATCTAATGCAATAGCTGGGCTCATAGTACTTGATATATGAATAGACTTGATATATGTACCTTTAGCTGCAGTTGGTTTTAATTTGATTAATGTTTGAATTAATTCAGAAGCATTCTCCATGATTTTCTCAGCATCAAAAGATACTTTTCCGATCGCAGCATGAACGATTCCTGTTTTATCAACTTTAAAATCGATTTTACCAGCTTTCACTTCTTGAACAGCTTTAGCAACATCCATAGTTACTGTACCAGTTTTAGGGTTAGGCATTAATCCTCTTGGCCCTAAAATTCTTCCTAAAGGTCCTAGTTTCCCCATAACAGCAGGCATCGTGATGATAACATCAACATCTGTCCAACCGTCTTTAATTTTTTGTAGGTATTCATCTAGACCAACATAGTCAGCTCCAGCTGCTTTAGCCTCTTCTTCTTTATCAGGTGTAACCAATGCTAAAACTCTAACATCTTTACCTGTTCCGTGAGGTAGTGTTACTACACCACGTACCATTTGATTCGCTTTACGTGGATCAACTCCTAAACGTACAGAGATATCTACTGATTCATCAAATTTCGCTGAAGCAACTTCCTTAACCAATGCCGAAGCATCTTTCAAAGAATATACTCTATTCTTCTCAATTTTAGAAGCAGCCTCTTTTTGCTTTTTTGTTAATTTTGCCATTTCTTCTTTCTTTTACAATTAAAAAGGAGCAGTCCCTGTTACTGTTATCCCCATAGATCTCGCAGTTCCAGCTATCATAGTCATCGCTGACTCGATAGTAAATGCATTTAAATCAGGCATTTTGTCTTCTGCAATAGCTTTAACTTGTTCCCAAGTTACACTAGCTATTTTTTTTCTATTTGGCTCACCAGATCCAGTTTTCACTTTCGCAGCCTCTAATAATTGAACAGCAGCAGGTGGCGTTTTAACAACAAAGTCAAATGATTTGTCTTTGTAAACAGT
>JASLDM010000001.1 GCA_030151565.1 Flavobacterium sp.
AAAAAAAATGACCTTCAAAAAGAAGGTCATTTTAGATATCAAAATTAACTTAAAACTAAAGTTCTAAAGCTTTTTTAGGATCATTACCCATCAATAATTCTACTGGATTTTCTAAAGCTTCTTTTACAGCCACTAAGAAACCAACCGACTCACGTCCGTCAATAATACGGTGATCATAAGACAAAGCAACATACATCATTGGGTGAATTTCAACATTTCCATTTACAGCAATCGGACGCTCAATAATATTGTGCATTCCTAAAATTCCTGACTGAGGAGGGTTGATAATAGGCGTTGACAACATAGATCCAAATACACCACCATTAGTGATTGTAAATGTACCACCAGTCATTTCATCCACAGTAATTTGACCATCACGTGCTCTTGTAGCCAAACGTTTAATTTCCGCTTCAACACCACGGAAAGACAATAATTCTGCACTACGAACCACCGGAACCATCAATCCTTTTGGCCCAGACACAGCAATTGAAATATCACAAAAGTCATATTTAATCTGTTCTTGCCCATCAATCATTGAGTTCACGTCTGGATACAATTCCAAAGCGCGAGTTACAGCTTTCGTAAAGAAAGACATAAAACCTAAACCAACACCGTGTTTCGCTTTAAATGCATCTTTAAACTCACTTCTCAATTTATTTACATTTGTCAAGTTAACTTCATTAAATGTAGTCAACATTGCTGTAGTATTTTTAGCCTCAACCAAACGCTCTGCTACTTTACGTCGTAACATAGACATTTTTTTGCGCTCTTCACCTCTAGTTCCCCCTGTTGGAGTTCCCATAGAAGGCACTGCTTTCACAGCATCTTCTTTCGTTATTCTACCATCTTTTCCAGTTCCTTTAATAGTTGTTGGATTGATGTTTTTTTCATCTAATATTTTCTTTGCTGCTGGAGAAGCTGCCCCTGTCGCATAGGTAGTTGCCGCTGCTACTGGAGCCTCAGCCGCTTTTGGAGCTTCCGCCTTAGGCGTTTCTGCTGGTTTTGATTCTGATGCTACACCACCTTCTGGTTTTGAAGCACTTGTATCAATTAAACAAACTACTTGACCTACAGCCACCGCATCGCCTTCTTCTGCTTTAAGGGTAATAATTCCACTTGCTTCCGCAGGCAATTCCAATGTTGCTTTATCTGAATCAACCTCAGCAATAGCTTGGTCTTTTTCAACGTAATCTCCATCTTTTACTAACCAAGTAGCGATTTCAACTTCTGTGATTGACTCCCCTGGCGAAGGAACTTTCATTTCTAAGATACTCATCAGTATATTCTTTTTTGATATTGTTTATGTAAAAATACGAATTATTCTATTATAAATTTTTGTCGAATACTTTTGCAATTGCATAAGCATGACGTTTTTTTGAACGCACTGAACTTCCAGATGCTGGAGCACTATATTCCTTAGTTGCTGCTAATCTGAATGGCACTTCATGGAAATTCATTAACATAAATCCATAAGCCCCCATATTTTTAGGTTCTTCTTGCGCCCAAACGTAATCATCTGCATTTGGATACGCTGCAATAGCCTCTTTCATTGCCTCAACTGGCAAAGGAAACAATTGCTCTACACGCACAACAGCCACATCATTTCTTCCAAGCTCCTCGCGTTCAGCAATTAAATCATAGTAAAACTTACCTGAACAGAAAACCAAAGTTTTCACCGCTTGCGCATCAACTCCTGAATCCAAGATAACCTGTTGAAATGAACCTTCTGTAAATTCAGAAATCGAAGAAACAGCCAAAGGATGTCTCAACAAACTTTTTGGTGTAAACACGATCAAAGGCTTTCTAAAATTCACCAACATCTGTCTACGCAACAAGTGAAAGAAGTTCGCAGGAGTAGTACAATTCGCTACATACATATTATCTTCTGCACATAACTGCAAATAACGCTCCATACGTGCTGATGAGTGTTCTGCTCCTTGGTTTTCATAACCATGTGGCAACAACATCACCAATCCATTTTGACTATTCCATTTATCTTCAGCCGCAGAAATATATTGATCCAACATAATTTGCGCTCCATTGGAAAAATCTCCAAATTGGGCTTCCCAAATTGTCAACGTCTTAGGATTAGATAAAGCATATCCATATTCAAAACCAACTACTGCATATTCCGACAACAACGAGTTATAAACATGAAAATGTCCTTGTTGATTTTTTAAATGATTCAAAAGCACAATAGACTCTTCCGTATCCTCTGTTTTAATCACAGCATGACGGTGCGAGAAAGTTCCACGCTCTACATCTTGTCCTGACAAACGCACGTCAAAACCTTCCGTCAACAAAGTTCCATAGGCCAACAATTCACCCATTGCCCAATCAAGCTTATCTTTTTCAAAGAACATTGATTTTCTATCACCAATTAAACGCTTCACTTTATTTATGAACTTCTTATCAGCAGGAACATCAGTAATAACTTCAGCAATATCTGTAAGCACTTCTTTTGAAACTTTAGTATCGTATATCTTCAACATTTCTGCTGCATCAACAACTTCATACCCGTCCCACTCTTCTTTCATAAAAGTACGAATCTTAGCAAACTCGTTTTTACGAGACTCTTCCAAACTTACCTCTAAGGCATCTTTATATTGTTTTTCTAAAACACTCACGTAGTTTTCATCAACCACTTTATGCTCTAACAATCTTGCGTTATAAATATTTCTAGAATTCGGATGTTTTGAAATTAACTTATACAAAATAGGCTGTGTAAATTTCGGCTCATCCCCTTCGTTGTGTCCATATTTACGATACCCAACTAAGTCTATAAACACATCTGTACCAAACTCCATTCTATAATCTAACGCAAACAACAACGCGCGAACAGCAGCTTCTGTATCATCAGCATTCACATGCAATACTGGCGCTCCTGT
This sequence comes from Flavobacterium sp., assembly GCA_030151565.1. Taxonomy (GTDB): domain Bacteria; phylum Bacteroidota; class Bacteroidia; order Flavobacteriales; family Flavobacteriaceae; genus Flavobacterium. The sequence goes on from JASLDM010000001.1 coordinate 2,889, forward strand.
TACCTTTGCAATATCTGTAGAATACGTAGACGAACGTCCGTCTTCATAATTCGTTGTAAAACCAACTTGGTTATTCAATACAATATGAATTGTTCCTTCTGTTTTATACCCTCGCAATTTAGCCATCTGAACAATTTCGTAAACAATTCCTTGTCCAGAAACAGCAGCATCTCCATGCAAAGCAATTGGCAACACATGCTCAGGATTAGTCGCGTAAAGTTTATCTTGTTTTGCTCTAGCAATCCCTTCAATAACAGCCCCTACCGTTTCCAAGTGAGAAGGGTTTGGCGTTAAGTTGATATGAATCTCATTTCCAGATTTCGTTTCTCTAGTAGAACTTAATCCCAAGTGGTATTTCACGTCACCGTCAAATCCTTCTACAGCATCATAATCCTTACCATCGAATTCAGAAAAGATCTCTTGAGCTGGCTTCTTGAAAACATTCGCTAATACATTCAAACGTCCTCTATGAGCCATCCCCACTACGATTTCTTTAACTCCTTTTGCAGCAGCCGACTCAATTAAGAAGTCCATTGCTGGAATAGCAGCCTCCAATCCTTCAAGTGAGAAACGCTTTTGTCCGACATATTTTGTATTCAAGAAGTTCTCAAAAGAAACAGCTTCAATCAGCTTCCCTAAAATCTCTTTCTTTTCTTCATTATTAAAAGCTGCCTCTGGAGCTTCATAATGCTGCTCAATCCACTTCACTGCTTTTTCGTTAGCAATATACTTATACTCTATTCCTAAAGTAGCACAGTACATTTTATCTAATTGTCCTAAGATTTGAGCTAACGTAGAAACTGGCATCTGAATGGTTTTAGCCGCTTCAAAATTCATGGTCAAGTCCGCCTGAGAAAGTCCAAATTTCTCCAAACTTAAATCTGGCGCTTGTACCTTACGATCTCTTAATGGATTAGTTTTAGTCAACAAATGACCATACGTTCTATATGATTCAATAAGCTTTAATACAGCAAATTCTTTTTGAATTTGTCCTACTTCTGCCGAAGACTCTGTATTAGTATATGCTTTTGATAATTGTTCTACAGGCCCATCACTAAATTCATTTGCAAAATCAAAACCTTGAAAAAAAGCTCTCCAACTAGGTTCTACACTATCCGGATGCTCTAAATATTGATCATATAATTCTGCAAAAAATGCCGTATGCGCCGCATTTAAAAAGGAATATCTATCCATAATTTCGTCTAAAGACCTTTTGTTTAAATATTATTATACAAAAATACAACTCTTTATGACAAATCTACAATCTTTTCCTTATATTTATCTCACAAATATTTTATAAAACAGAGATGATAAGATCTAACACTACTAATTTAACACGTTTTTTATTTTTATCGTTTTTTTTAATGACCTGTACTTCTATTATCGCACAGGTTCAAGGAAATAACCTTAAAAATAATGATTTCTCTAAAAATATTAGATTTGGAGGCGGACTCGGTTTAGGCTTTGGTAGCGGATATACAGACATTATGATTGCACCTAGTGCTATTTATCAAATCAACGAAACAGTCGCAGTAGGTGTAAGCCTTCAGGGAAGTTATGTAGATAGCAAAAATTACTATTCCTCTTTTATGTACGGAGGGAGTTTAATTGGTCTTGTAAATCCTATTCCAGAAATACAACTTTCTGCAGAATTAGAACAATTAAGAGTAAATAACACCTACAAAAACCACAACGGACCTAATTATGAACACGACTTCTGGAATACGGCCTTATTTTTAGGAGCTGGGTACAACACAGGAGTAGTAACTGTAGGTATTCGTTACAACGTTTTATATCAAAAGAAAGATGATGTATATGGTGGCGCCTATATGCCGTTTATACGAGTTTATTTCTAATCCAAACCTTCAACCATTCTCTTTTAAGAATCAAAAAGGACATCTGATTTAAATATTCTTCTACAGACAATCCTTTTAAAGCAACAACCGATGCTTCTGAAACATCCACCCTATATAATAGGTTAGAAAATTTCGAAGCATCGGTTGTTATTATTTTATACAATTCCTCTTGAACATTCAAGATTAATTCATTTGCAGTAGCTACCTCAAAAGAAACAACCTCAAAAGTAGCGCTATGAAAATCTTTTTCTAACTGACGAATCAATTGTAAAAACAAATCTTGATGATTTTCACTTACCAACTCTAAATCAGTTATTCCGTCAAGCATAATTCTTATACATTTCTATCCATCAACTCCAAACTAAATTGGCGAAGGATTTCTTTTTTATCTTCTTCTATATCTAAGGCTTCTAAAATCATTAACGCTTCAGCCGTATATTCTCTAATTAATTCTTGAGAATCTTTAGCAGAGCCCGTTTCTACAAACAAAGCCTTTACTCTTTCTATTTTTGCTTTTTCATCACCTTCTGTAGTAGCGAAGAAGCATTCCAACTCTTCCCTTTGTTCAGGAGTCGCATTCAACAACCCTTTCAAATAAAGATAAGTCTTTTTGTTTTCTAAAATATCACCTCCAATTGTTTTTCCAAAAGTCGCAACATCTCCGAAAGCATCTAAATAATCATCCTGCAATTGAAATGCAATTCCTAGATTAAGTCCGAAATCATATATTTTCTGTGCATTTGCAACTGAAGTTTCAGCTACAATAGCTCCCATTTTAAGAGCTGCCCCAACCAAAACGGCTGTTTTATACTCAATCATTTTAATATATTCCGGAATTCCAACGTCATTTCTAGTTTCGAAATTGATGTCCAATTGTTGTCCTTCACAAACCTCAATAGCTGTTTTACTAAAAAGTTTTGCTAAATCTTTAAAAATAGCTGGTTCATAATTCTCAAAATACTGATACGCCAAAATCAACATAGCATCTCCTGACAAGATACCAGTATTAATATTCCACTTTTCATGCACCGTCTGATGCCCTCTACGCAATGGCGCATCGTCCATTATATCATCATGAATCAAAGAGAAGTTATGAAACAATTCAATAGCAGTAGCTGCATAAATCGCTTTTTCTGCTGTTGAGCCAAAAACCTCTGAAGCCATTAAAGTTAAAACAGGACGAATTTGTTTACCTCCTAAAGAAAGAATGTAACTCACTGGTGCATACAACTCACTTGGATAACCATCAAGTTGTATAGAATCAATATAAGCGGATATTTGCTCTTTATATTTACTAATTGACTGCATTTTTCAAAAATTTGTGTAAAAGTAAACGTTTTTTTTCAACTTACGCCTATTATAAGTTCTTTACTTCCTCTTCAAGACAACAAGCTTCCCTATAAAAGTTAAAACTTTGCAAAAGTTCAGAAACTTTAAAAACCATTTAAGTTTCCTGGGTATATTTGCTGCTTAATATAAAAAGATGGAGCATTTAATCTTACAAAAATCCGCAGACATGTTTTTGAGCAAAGGATTCAAAAGCGTCACTATGGATGATATAGCTGCTGAAATGGCTATATCTAAAAAAACAATTTACCAGTACTTTAGTTCAAAACCAGAATTAATAGAAACCACAATTGGCTTTATACAAAATCAGGTTATAAAAGAGCTATATGCTATTATTACTAAAGATTACGATGCTATTACCGAACTTATAGTAGCACATCGTCATCTAGATGAAATTTTCAAAATAAAAAATTCAAGCGCAGTATATCAATTACACAAATACTACCCTAAAATAGCACAAAAAATAAAACTCTTACAACTTCAAGAATTCGAAAATATAATAAAGGAGAATCTACGAAAAGGAGTACGAGAAAAGCTCTATAGAAAAGACCTTAACATTGATTATCAAGCACGATTTTATTTTGCTTCGTCGATAATTTTAGATGACATCGAATATTTCCCTGAAAACGAATTTGATTGCAACCAAATTCATCAAATGCATTTAGAATACCACCTTAGAAGCATTTCAACTCCTGAAGGAATAACAAAATTACAAGACTTAATTAATAACAAGCGTAATAATGAATAAATATCGTTTAACTCTTTCTCTTTGCCTTATTGGTTTTATAACTCAGGCGCAAGAAATCAAACTAAGTTTGAAAGAAGCTCTACAATATGCAATTACACATAAAGCTGAAGCCTTAAAAGCCAAACTTGAAGTAGAAAACAGTACCTACCAAATTCAGGAAGTACGAGCAATGGCATATCCGCATTTAGATATCGAGGCCAATTTAACGAATAATCCAGCAATACAAAAAGTACCATTCCCTGGAATGACTGGAGAAACTGAAATGGTTCCATTTGGTTTGGAATGGGGATCAACCGCTTCAGCAACCGTAACCCAACTACTTTTCAATCAACAAGTTTTTATGGGAATGAAAGCGGCTAAAACTACTAGAGACTTTTACATCATTAATAGTGATTTAACAGAAGAGCAACTTATTGTTAAAGTTGCTAATAGCTTCTACCAAGTTTATCAATCAAAACAAATGCTAAACACCATAGAAAGCAACCTTGCAAGCACAACAAAAATCAAAAACATCATAGAAGGCCTCTACACAAACGGGTTAGCTACTAAAATAGATTTAGACAGAACTAAAGTAAGCTTAAGCAACCTAAGAGCAAAAAAGCAGCAGATTATTAATGCTATTCAACTTCAAGAAAATGCTTTAAAATTTATGATCGGCATGGATTTGAATACTCAAATAGAAATGCCAGAAAGCACATTTGAAATTGATGAAACTATGATCCTTACAGAGAACAATATGGGGCAACGTACGGAACTTAAATTATTAGAAAAACAAGAAGAACTATACAATTATAAAAAGAAATCAGTTATCTCTGAATATTACCCAACCTTAGCCTTATTCGGAACTTTTGGTTATCAAGGTGTTGGAGATTCATTCCCTTGGTTTAAAGAACCCAAAGATCAAGTGTACTGGACCAACACAGGAACCGTAGGATTATCATTAAAAATACCTGTATTTAATGGTTTTTCTACACGTGCAAAAGTAAAACAAGCAGACATAGATTTACAAAAACTAGCTCTTGACTTAGAAGACACAAAACAGGCCTTGACATTGGATTTTAAAAATGCTCAAACTCAAATCGAAAATTCATTAATCACCATTCGCATTCAAAAAGAAAACGTAAATCTTGCTAAAGATGTTTTAGAAAACATCCAAAACAACTATCGTAATGGTCTTGCAACACTTACCGACTTACTTAATGCTGAGAATGCTTTCACCGATGCGGAAAACAATTATACAAACGCAATATTAGATTATAAACTAGCAGAAATTGCTTTAATAAAATCACAAGGAACTTTATCTTCTTTACTTAACTAAAACTCAAATCGATCCATGAAAAATAAAATTATCACCGGAGTTGTACTTATCGCCCTGATTGGAGGCATCGCTTTTATCCTCACAAAAAACAAAGAAAAAAACGAAGAAGAAACTCAAATTGTTGCTCAAACAAACGCTTCAATAGCAGTACGCGTAGCACAAGTAAAAAAAGGTTCTGTAGAAGCTGTATACACGGCTAACGGAAATTTTATACCAGAACAAGAAGTTAATATCGCTGCAGAAACCCCTGGTCGAGTAGTAAAACTATTGGTTGACGAAGGGTCTGTAGTGAAAGCTGGACAAACTTTAGCAATAGTAAATGCCGATCAAATAAGTGTACAACTACAAACAGCACAAGCAGCTTATGCAACAGCACAAGCAGATGCAGAACGCTTTGAAAGCGCATACAAAACAGGTGGAGTAACACAACAACAATTAGAGCAAGTTCGCCTAGGCTTACAAAATGCAAAAGCACAAGTTCGCTCTGCACAGATTACGGCTGCCGATGCCAATGTAAAAGCTCCAATTTCAGGTATTATAAATAAAAAATTCATAGAACAAGGAACTTTTGTTGCTCCTGGAACACCCTTATTTGAATTGGTTAATGTTGCGCAATTAAAACTTCGCGTAAACGTAGATGAAAGTCAAGTAGCAACATTAAAATTAGGAGATATCCTTACAGTAAAAGCGAGTGTGTACCCAAATCAGGATTTTGAAGGAAAAGTTTCCTTCATCGCTCCAAAAGCAGATGCGTCTTTAAACTTTCCAGTGGAAATGTTAATCCAAAATCAAGGAGATGCAACCCTAAAAGCAGGAATGTATGGAACTGCTTATTTCAAAGCATCTCAAGACCTTAAAACAGACATCCTAACTGTACCTAGAGAAGCTTTTGTAGGTAGTGTAAGCTCAAATCAAATCTTTGTTGTACAAAACAATATTGCTGTTTTAAAAACAGTCTCATCAGGAAAAAACTTTGGAAACGAAGTAGAAATCCTTGATGGACTTCAAGATGGAGATACCGTGGTTATTTCGGGACAAATTAACCTGATTGATCAAGCTCCTATCAATATTATTAAATAAGCCTTAATCCTAGATTGGAATGAAAATATCAGAAATATCCATAAAACGCCCGAGTATCATCATTGTACTCTTTATCATTTTGATATTGGGCGGAATCTTCAGCTACAAAAATCTGAGCTATGAATTGGTTCCGAAGTTTGAAGTAAACGTGATTACAATCGCAACGGTTTATCCTGGAGCTTCGCCTTCGGAGATCGAAAATACTGTTACCAAGAAAATTGAAGATGCGATTTCATCATTAGAAAACGTAAAGAAAATCGAGGCACAATCATTCGAAAGTTTATCGGTAGTAATTGTTTCCTTACTTCCTGAAGCTAACGTTGACTTCGCCTTAAACGATGCTCAAAGAAAGATCAATGCCATCCTTAAAGATCTACCAGATGACGTTGACCCTCCTTCTTTAGATAAATTCTCGTTAAGTGACTTACCGGTAATTACACTTGGAGTAACAAGTAACTTAGACGAACGAGGACTTTACGACCTATTAGATAAGAAAATACAACCTATTTTCTCTCGAATAAATGGAGTTGCTAAAGTAAATCTTATCGGTGGAGAAGAACGTGAAATCCAGGTAATGCTTGACGCAAAAAAAATTGAATCTTATGGATTAAATGTTCCACAAGTTCAACAAATGATCTTAGCTTCTAACCTTGATTTCCCTACTGGAAATGTTAAAACAAGAAACGAACAAATCCTTATTCGTTTAGCCGGAAAATACAAAGATGTTGAAGAGTTACGAAACTTAGTTCTCGCATCTCATAATGGGATACAAATTCGATTAAGTGACGTAGCAGATGTACAAGATGGTCATAAAGATGTAGAAAAAATTGCACGTTTAGATCAAAAAAACACAATCTTACTTCAAATCATAAAACAGTCAGATGCAAATGCTGTAGCGGTAAGTGACCTTGTAAAAGAAACCATAAAAACTGTTGAACAAAGTTATGCAGACCAAGATGTAAAGGTTACCATAGCGAACGATACTAGTGAATTTACTTTAAATGCTGCTAATTCGGTAATGTTTGACTTATTCTTAGCGATTGTTTTAGTTGCTTTTGTAATGTTATTTTTCTTACATAGCATTCGTAACGCCCTAATTGTAATGGTAGCTATACCATTATCTTTAGTAGCAACCTTCATTGGACTTTATTTAATGGGTTATACTTTAAACCTTTTGAGTTTACTAGGTTTATCTTTAGTTGTCGGAATTTTGGTCGATGATGCTATCGTGGTTATCGAAAACATTCACCGTCACATGGAAATGGGGAAAAATAAAGTACGTGCTGCTTTTGACGGTGCTAAAGAAATCGGGTTTACTGTAACTGCAATTACACTGGTTATTGTGGTAGTATTCCTACCTATTGCAATGAGTAATGGTTTAGTATCTGACATTATTACGCAATTCTGTGTAACGGTTATTTTTGCCACATTACTTTCCCTACTTGTTTCTTTTACCATAGTGCCTTGGTTATTCTCTAGATATGGAAAAATTGAAGTGATCAGTGCTAAATCATTTTTTGGGCGCATCTTAAACAGCTTTGAGCGTGGGTTGGAAAAATTCACCCATTCTATTTCAAATCTACTAGTTTGGTCTTTAAAATCTACGTTCAACAAACTAACGGTTCTTGTAGTTACTTCAGTACTTTTTGTAGCTTCTATCCTCTTAGTTGTTTTTGGTTACGTAGGTACAGAGTTCTTCCCTCCTACAGATAAAGGAGAATTCTTAGTGCAAATGGAATTGGAAAAAGACGCTTCAATAGAACAAACGAATTTTGTAACTCAAGAAGCCGAAGCTTTCTTGCGTTCCAAAAAAGAAATAGTAACATTAATTACCACCGTAGGACAATCAAGTGAAGGATTCGGTTCTGCTCAAGCAACAAAATACAAATCGGAAATTTCTGTTGTATTAGTAGATAAATCTGAGCGTGAAGACAACTCGTTTATCTATGCCGCAAAATTAAAAAGAGAACTCGAAAACGAGCTTGTAGGTGTAAAAGTAAAAACAGTACCTGTAGGTTTAATGGGAGCAGAAATGGCACCATTGGCTTTAACTGTTACAGGCCCTACCATGGAAGAAGCTATGGAATTTGCATTAGAAGCCGAAAATTTACTTCGCGACATTCCTGGAGCTTCAGAAATTAAATTGACCTCTGAAGATGGAAACCCTGAAATCAGCGTTCAAGTAGATCGTGATAAAATGGCGGCTTTAGGCTTGAACTTACAAACAGTAGGTATGACAATGCAAACGGCATTTAGTGGAAACACCGATGGTAAATTTAGAGCTGGTGAATATGAATACGATATCAACATTCGTTTCCAAGAAATCAACCGCTCCAATATTGAGGATGTTCGTAATATCTCATTTACAAATGCTTTAGGAGAGCAAATTAAATTATACCAATTTGCAGAAATTAAATATGGCTCAGGTCCTTCATTACTTGAACGTAGAGATAAGAGTCCATCTGTAACAGTACAAGCACAAACAATCGGTCGTCCAACAGGAAGTATCGCTGAAGAATGGGAATCAAAATTTTCTGAAATTGTCAAAAAACCAGGCGTTGATTACATTTGGTCAGGAGATATGGAAAATCAATCTGAAGGATTTGGTACTTTAGGAGTTGCCTTATTAGCCGCTATCATCTTGGTTTATTTAGTAATGGTCGCTTTGTATGACAGTTTCACAACCCCTTTTATCGTGATTTTTTCGGTGCCGCTTTCATTCATTGGAGCTTTATTAGCCTTGGCCTTAACAAATACATCTTTAAATATTTTTACCATTTTAGGGATCATTATGTTAATCGGTTTGGTGTGTAAAAATGCTATTTTATTAGTGGACTTTGCAAACCATCGTATTCAAGCAGGAGACTCAACACACGATGCGTTAATTGCAGCAAATCATGCCCGATTACGTCCTATTTTAATGACGACAATCGCCATGGTTATCGGAATGGTTCCAATTGCACTAGCCAAAGGAGCTGGAGCTGAAATGAACAACGGTTTGGCTATTGTTATTATCGGAGGATTATTATCGTCTTTATTTTTAACCCTAGTTATTGTTCCAGTTATCTACGCTGTTTTCGATAGCATTGGAAGGAGATTTGGAAAAAAAGAAAAAGTAGATTACACTGCTTTGATTGAAGCCGACTTTACTCCTAACAAAGACTTTATCGACGAATTGGGAAGTAACAACACCAAATAAAAATCTAAGTTAATTGTCCTTTGTAAAATCCTGTCCGTGAGTTCATTTCACAGACAGGATTTTTTTTTCATTCCTCTACAAATCAGAAAAAAAACACGTTTAGATATCAAAAGTTACTATCTTTAATCCTTTAACAAAAAGGATCGAGATGTTTTGAGATATTTGTTTTTTCATCAACAATAAATTGACTACAATTTTAAAACAGAAAAGCTTGAATTCATCATTAAAAACACATTTTGACGTTTAATATAAACAACTAAATCTAGCATTTAAAGCTACTTTGTATGAAAAAATTAATATTCTTTTTAGTATTCTTCTCTAGTTTCTTAGTTCAAGCTCAGTTCCAGATACAAGGAACAATTCACAATCAAGAAAATCAGCCTATAGATTTAGCTGAAGTCTATCTTTTTAATCCTCAAAAAGAACTGCTCCAAAATATATATACCGATCCTACAGGATTCTTTCAATTTTCAGACATTAAGGGAGGAGCTTACTTGTTACAAATACATTATTTCGGCACGCAAGTATTAGAAAAAAATCTTACTATAGATCATAACACAGACTTAAAAACTTTAAAAGTTGATATTCGTGCCACACTAGATGAAATTGTTTTAGAAGCACGCGCCAAACTCGTCGAACGCCAAGTAGACCGTCTGGTTTTTAATGTAGAAAACTCTGTAACGGCTTTAGGGGGAGATGCCTTAGATGCAATGAAAAACACCCCTGGATTGACCGTGAGCAATCAAGCTGTTTCTATAGCAGGCAAAAGCAGTGTAAGTGTAATGATAGATGATCGCATTTTACAAATGAGCGGAGAAGACTTAATGAATTATTTAAAAAGTGTACCTGCAGCGAACATCAAAAAAATTGAAGTTATCACCAATCCTCCTGCTAAATACGATGCTGCGGGGAATAGTGGTTTAATCAATATTGTACTAAAAGAGGCTAAACAGAATGCTTGGAGCACCACGTTGCGCTCCTCTTATCGTAAAGCTAGTTTTGGTGGACTAAATGATGGTCTAAATTTTTCCTATGATAAAAATAAACTCTCTGCTCTAGTGGATTTGTATCATTACGATGGAAAGGGGAAATATACCAATGATATCAATTTTCAATATCCAAAAGAAGATTGGCAAGAAGCCAACCATACCAAAAATCATTACAATGGCTTTGGAGGTTTAGTAACCTTGAACTACAAATTCGATGAAAAAAATAAAATGGGATTGCAATTTAATGGAGGAAAAAACTACAATAGGAATACCGAAAGTGATAGAGTTCATAGTTATAACGACGCGAATCTAGTTAAGGATTACTTGACGAACACACACACAAAAAACAACAATCATTATCAATCATTAAACCTAAATTTCGATCACAAAATAGACTCCCTAGGCAAGAAAATATCCGTTGATTTAGACTATTGGGGAAATTCGGGTAATACGGGAAGTGATTTTATTTCTGATATGAATAATTTAGATGTAAATCAACACTCCCTTACTAATGCAGTCAATGATAACGACCAGGATCTGTACAACGTTTCTGGAAAACTTGATTTTTATATGCCTTATTCCTTTGGCGTTTTAGAATATGGACTAAAAACCAGCCACACAAATACAGAATATACACTAGATTCTAATTTTACCAATGCAGTTACTCAAGAATCCATTTTAGCACAAAAAGATGCTTTTAAATACAGTGAAAATTCACAAGCCATTTATGCTTCTTTTTCTAAGAATCTATCAGACCAATGGATGGCTAAAATCGGGCTTCGTGGAGAATACACCCAAACTGAAGGAAACTCGATAAAAAACAATCAAATCAATAAAAATGATTACTTTAAGGTATTCCCGACCGTTTACTTCCAATACAAACCCAACGACAATCACAGTTTTAATGCTAATTTTGGAAGACGTATCCAACGTCCTGGTTACTGGGAAATGAATCCCAACCGTTGGTATACCAATGCGAATTCCTATTCGGAAGGTAATCCTTTTTTACAACCTGCTTTTGTTTATAATTTCGAATTAAATTACGGTTTTCAAGATTATCTACATGCAAAGCTTTACTATCAAAACGAGCAAGATGGCTATGGACAAATTACCTTTCATGACACCGAAAAACAAACACAAATCTATAAGCGTATAAACTATTATAAAGGTAACACATACGGCTTAACCCTTTCTTCTACGATAGCTCCTTTTCCGTGGTTGGAATCCAATAATGAATTTGGTTTTAGCATTAACGAATCCAAAAATAACATCCCTGAATTAGCGGCAGAATTTTCTGGATCAAATGCTTATTTTAGAAGTTTCAATTCCCTTACTTTTAACGCAGACAAAACATTTTTAGGTGAAGTTAACTTTAGATATAGTTTTGCCGGAAAAGTCCGAGAATACACATTCACCCCAGAATCCTATCTTGATTTGGGAGTTAAAAAACTTTTCTTGGATAAAAAACTAACGGTTGGACTTGCTGTTGAAGATATTTTTAAGAAAGATCAAAATACCCTAAGCTACGAAATCCAAGGTATTAAGCAATCTTTTTCACAATATTACGATACCCGCTTGGTACGTATATCCGCATCCTATCGTTTCGGTAATTCCAAAATTTCAGTTAGCCAAAGACAAACTTCCAACCAAGAAGAATCTGGAAGAGGTGGAAAATAACCCCCTTACAACAAAAAACCTTTGAGAATTCTCAAAGGTTTTTTTGATTCAACAGGACTGCTCCTATTTTTTATTTTTATTGAGATACAAACTATTAAAAGCTAATAATAATAAAATCAAAACCGTAAATAAGAAAGCACTAACAAGTGTCTTTATTCCTGTTTTACCTTCAATTAAAAAATCAAAAAGTAAGCAGACGCCAAAAGTAACCCCAAAGGCGATACCATTTTTAAGAGTAGCGAATTTTATCATAATTCTAAAAAATAATTCTTATTCCTGCATCAGCTGAACTAAATCATCTTTAAAAAAGGAAGTCCCATTTCGCTTATCAAATTGATTTGCCAAATGAAAAGCAATTTGTTCATAATAGGTATAAAGTTCCTTTAGATCGTAAATCCCCTCAGGATTATAATATGGAACTTGAGACGACAGTTCCATTTGTTTTGTCCCTCCATTTTTCAGCAAAGGCAATACATGCATAGCAAAGTGAAAGCGAAGCACATCTTCCGCTCCAACTTCCCAAGCTGCGATTTTTTCAAATAATTCCCAATAGCCCGATTGATCCGTTTTAAACATATAGTAGGTTAAAATTGACAAGGCAAACAAAACAGAATGATCATATTGATCACTGCGTTCATATTCTTCTAGTGCTTTCTCAAAATAATGTTGGGCACGTGCGTCATTACCCCGCAACAAATAATAAGCTAAACAGCAATAGGTTTGAAAAGGCATGGAATAACAAGTCAACTTTCCCTGAATCAGATCTTGCCCTGTAATAATGGCTTGATCAAAATAACCGAGCATCAACTCATTTTCTACTTTACTATCAAGTTCACAGGCAGGACAGTTACTCATATCGTCTTCCATTTCCGCTTCTGCCAAAGCAATAAAGTCTGCAGCGGCTTCAAAATCTCCCTTATGCTGCGCCCAATTTGTCATTACATTATAATAGGCACGCAAGGTATATCCGTTGCGCTGTAATCGCCTTTTTAAATCTGCTCCAATCTCGTTGATCTGCACTTCCGGAATAAGCGAATTTCGATAAGCCGAATTAAACATCCACTTATATTCCCATAAAAAATCAGCCTCTTCAAAATAATCTGTATGGGTATCGCTTGCATTTAAAATCCAAGCAAAAGCAGGAAAACTCTCATTACAATTTGCAGTATTTCGCTCATAACGAATCAACTCTAATCGTAAATCAAAGCCCCAATCTATATCGTGGTGTTGATCTGCTATTTGAATAGCTTCTTTCAAAACCTTTACTTTATCTTCAAAAACCTTAATTTCCTCTGCTTGAAGTCGTTTTTTTTGTATCTCTAAATTGTAATTCATCTCTTTTTATTTTTTCTGTATTAACACAAATCAAACTAAAACACATCTTTCTTTAAAGCATTAAAACTTCGGCAAAAAATTAGACATCCCCAATACTAACAACTCATATAATGCATCATTAAAAACTGTCATTTCACGTTTATTAATAGTATATCCTCCCAACATTAAAGCTTGCACGTACATTACTTTTACAAAAGCTTCCAAAAGCACCTCATCATCTAACAACAATAATTTAGATACCAATTCATTCTGCTGATTAAAACACAATGTTGGCCAAGCAACTTCTTTTTGATTCAAATGTTGCAAAGTTGCAGCAAATGGATTCGAAGTCTGTTCAAAACTCTGAATATTCTTTGCCTGTACAGCTTGTTCTGTTGCAATATACAAAGCTGGTGTATCAATAGGCTCAAAACGTTTTAAAGTTGCTTTACAGTGATATGGATTAAGATATTTATCTGCTTCAATCAAAAAGTTTTTAGCGGTTTCATCAAACTCTTTGACCTCATCAAACTCATCCAAAATATCCTGAGGAACTAGAAGTTCTAAAGTATAAGCATCTGAACGTCGTTTTAATTTCTCGATCAAATCCGTTTCATAACTGTAAGCTGCATTGATAACCAATTTATGTTGTGAACCTGCAATTCGACGAATTTGACGAAAATCATCCAAAGATGGTGTATAGTAAAGCGGATTATAATTTGTTTTAATCTCTTCAAAAGACAAGGTTCCTTGATTTGTTTCGAAAGGGAGGTAATCTGCAAAAAGATCCATAATTTCCATATCTGTAGCTGCTAAAGCCTTGATATACAAATGATGCACACTGATTAATTGTTGCAATGTTTTCACATCCGTCAAGGCCAACACTTTCAAATAATCTTTAAAACAAGAACTCAATTCCTTCTTGGTCTGTAGCAATGTCGGTGTATTCATTAACGACTCCCGCGAAGCAGTAGGCTGCAGAGCATTAGTGTTAAATATGCAACGTACAAAAGAGGTCCATTCAGGCAGTAAGTTAGTGGCCTGCTCGCCTAGATACATTCGCTTTAAAAAAATCTTATGTTCTTTTGTTGTCGTCGCATTTACTTTATACGGCAATACATAAGCAACACCACGAAGCGCTCCAACTTCTGATTCTAATCTAAAAACATCTAAAAAACGAGTTTTAAAAACAGTTTTCCCATAGTCTAACAGCTCTTCTTTTGAGCAATTAGAATCCATCCAAATTGGGTTACCATCTAGCAATTGCTCCTCTACGCCAGCCTGATGTAAATAAACAGCAATAGGTAAAGCACTTCCATAAAACAACAACTGTTGCTTAATTTGCTCAATTTCAAAGAGATACAACCATTCTTTTTTAGCCTCAAGAATAACTCGTGTTCCTACTTCTTCTAAGGGTTCTATTTCCGAAACCTCGTACGTACCATCTGCCCGACCTGTCCATCTCACCGATGCTCCACCATAAAGAGATCGAGATTCTACCACTATGGTTTCACTTACCACCAAACAAGATAATAACCCAATACCAAATTTTCCAATCAAATCCTTATCTACTAAAGATCCTCTTTTTGAACTTTGCCCAATAACTGACAAGAATTGATGTACATCTTGCTCTGTCAATCCAACACCATTATCTTGAAAAATCAAACGATTATTTCCTTCAAAAAACAAATCTAATCGACCTGTAAATTCGGAATCAAGTCCCTTACGAACCGTTACAGCATCCATCCCATTCTGTAAAAGTTCTCTAATAAAAACAGTAGGAGAACTATAAATATGTTCGGACAGTAATGCAATCATCCCTTTTAAATCTACCTGAAATTGGTAAGCCGTTTCATCTTTCATTTATTTTCTTCTTTTTCTAGGAGTCCCTACAATTTTCTGAGCTTCTTCACTACCATTCTCTGCCGCTTTTTGATACCATTCTAAGGCTAAATCTTCATTTTCTGCGACACCTTCTCCCTTCAAATAGCAGTTTGCTAATTCATATTGTGCAACCTCGAAATTTGCTGCTGCAGCTTGTTTTAAATACTCAATTGCTTCTTCTGCATTTTTCTCTGCACCATCTCCTTTCAAAAGCATTAGCCCAACATAAGTTGCTGCATCATTATTCCCTCGATCTGCCACTTGTTTCAAATAATAAAAAGCTTCTATGCGATCTTGTGCTGTTCCATTTCCAAAATAATAGCTCAAACCCAATCTAAAAACTCCGGCATCGTAGCCACGATCAGCTGCAAGGGTATAATATTGAAAAGCTTTCTGATCGTCATTTTCAACACCGACCCCAAATTGATAACAAACCCCTATTCCTTCAGAAACAAACCCTTTTTCTTCTGCAATTGTGTAGTATTTAATAGCCTCATCATAATTGTTTTCCCCATTTAAATCATACAAATAATAATCTCCCAATGCCAATGCTGCTAAAGGAGATCCGTTAGTAACACTCTTTTCAAACCACTTTTTCCCTTCTTCCCAATCAACTGTACCTAAAAAACCATAGGCATAATATCCCCCCAATTTATATTGTGCATAAGCAATTTCGTTTTGTGCAGCTTTAGTTAAATGCTCAAAAGCTTTTTCTAAAGATTCTTCCAATCCCCCATATCCATCTTCATAAGCTAATGCTAAATCAACGTCGGCATCTAAGTACCCAAATTCTAAAGCTTTCTTAAACAATTGTATAGCAGTCTTTCCATCTTCGGCGCAACCAATCCCATAACGGTAGCATCGAGCTAATTGGTAAATTGCCTCTGGTATTTCGACATCTGCAGCTATTTTAAAAAATTCAAAAGCCTGATCATAATCAGGTTCCCCAAAAACACCTTCTTCATAAAGATATCCCAAACGCAAAGCGGCATATGGATAATCTTTATTCAAAGCCTGTTGTAGCAAGGTTTCTGCAGCTAGATAATCTTGAGCAACACCAAATCCTTGTTCTAAACAAATTGCAAGTTCTACTCTAGAATAATTTGAATCGAATTGATCTATTGCTCGTTGATAATAAGCTACTGTCTTTTCTGGTTGTGGATCACCTGCATAACCATATTTATGATAACGAGCAGCAAGCTCCAAAGCTTGCGAATGGTCACGAGAAAGTGCCAACTCAAAAAAATCTAATGCTTTTTGATAATCGGGTTCATCCAAAAACTCTCCATTTTGATACCCCAAACCTAAGCGAAAAGGTGCAAAATCATCTCCTAATTCCAACGCGTGTTGCAACAGTTCTTTTCCTTTAGCGACATCCTTAACAACTTCTGGGTGTTCCAAAAATAAATTCGCTTTTTCAGAAAAAGCACGTGTGAAATTTTTAGCCATTGCACGTTCTAAATACAGCATTGCAGCATCAATATCTTGATAATTTTCACGATAAATAGAAATCAAGCCGAGTTCATAATTTGCCTCAGCTAAATCATATTTTGCTGCCCTTTTAAAATAAGAAATCGCCAAATCAATATCAGGTGCTATAGCTGATTTTGGATATAACGCTACATATCCTAGCGCAAAACCAGCATAGAGAACTCCATAGTCAAAAGCTTCCTCTAGATCTGCTTTCCCTTGTTCTAAACTTAAGTCAAAAGGAGAAAAATGCCCGTTTACAGTATGTAATCCTCGTAAATACAAACAGTGCTTACTACCATTTGCTACCCCTAAATTTAAATATTTTAAAGCATTGCCTAAATCATCTATTTTCAGATAATAATCGGCAACCATATACAATCCTTTATGTTCTTCGAATAATAAGTGTTCGAATTGTTTAAAAAAAAGTGTCGCTTGCTCAGCTGTTTCAATTGCACTATAAGCTATATTAGCCAGATACAATTCAGCATCTTTAAACCCCTTTTCTTTTGCTTCTTCCAAAAGTTCTAAAGCCTTTTCTGGGTTTCTATCACTTCCATTTAATCCCGAATACAATTCAAAACCAGATAAAGCCATACAAGCAGGATTGTTAATTAAAAGTCCTTGTTGTAAATAGTCTTTTGCTGCTTCAAAATCGCAATAGCCAACACGTGCCGTAGTCAATAATTCGTATTGCTGGCTATAGGCCTCAAAAAAACCATCTTTAATGAAAAGGTCATTTAGCTTTTTTGTTGTTTCGAACCATTCAGCATAATCGGCATCATCTAAATACATCGCACTATGCAATAACCAAGAATCTTGATACAACTGTACATACAAGTCTTTTAGAATCTGTTCTTTTGCCCCTATTTGATATCCTAATTGACAAATGGCGTGCGCCCTACACCAATCGGTCTGGACACTATAGTCATTTGCTTCAAAATATTTCAGAGCCAAATCCTCGATGGTTTCAGGTTTATTTGCAGCTTCAGCAATAAAACTCAAATAATTTATTATGTATTTTCCTTTCATATTTTTTCTTTTTTCTTTTTTCCTTCAAAACAACAAGGTTTGAATCCTTAAATTTAGGGAAGTAGAAAGGAAAAAGAAAGAAATATTTAAGAAGTATCTTAAAAAAATTTAATCTAAATAATTAGCATTAACACGAGATGCTGCTATCCAAGAGGCAAAAAAGCCTAAAATAAAGACGGTAAAGAGTACCAATCCTAAATTAAAAAAAGAAAAAGAAACAGGATAAGGAAGATCTGCTTGAATCATAAGCAATTCAAAACGTTGTTGCAAAAATACAACAACAACTCCCAACATTACACCTACCAAACCGCCTAAGCCACTTATGATCATTCCTTGCATTAAAAAAACACGACGAATCTGTTTTAAAGACAATCCTAAATTACTTAAGGTTTTCATATCAGCTTGTTTTTCTAGTATAATCATAATCATAGCCCCCACTATGGTAAACAAAGCTATAATAACAACTAATGTAACGATTAGATAAACAACTATATTCTCAGTATTCAACATACGATACAAGCTGTCGTTAAGCTGAATTCGGTTCTTGACAATTACAGCATCCCCGAATATTTCGTGAATTTTGGCGAGCGCCATTTTTTCACTAATTTTTGGTTTTAAAGCCAATTCAATATTGGTATATTGATCTTCTGTTAAACTCAATAATTCTTGAGCAACATCCAAAGAAGTATACACATATTTATCATCCAACTCATCATTGCGTAGCGAATAAATCCCTACAGGCACAAGATGTTTGCGGATAAATGCATTTTGCGGATTATCAATTGCTCCTTTTCCCGGTTTAATAGCAAAAGATTCAAAAGAATTTTCGGTATCGAAAAGCCCCATGGATAATCGGTACGAAATACCAAGTCCCACCACAACCTCATCAGAGTCTGGGGCCAACCATTGTCCATATAAAACATGCTCAGCCATTGGGCTTACAGTAGCATAAGCCGCATCCACTCCCTTAAGATACGCTACAGTTTGCTTCTCTTTAAACAAAAACAAAACACGATCTTCTACAATTTTAGAAACCCCAGAAAAGATCGTTGTATCTGTTAAAGCCTGAAGCTGACTATCCGTTACTGTAAAATATTTACCTTCCGCACTAAATAGTTTCAGCTCTGGATCTATTTCGTGTGTAAAAGACAAACTAAAGTTTCGCAATCCCCCAAATACAGATAGCACCACAAACATTGCCATCGCACTTACCACAATACCCATAGCGGCTATTCTAGTAATTACTTGGATTGCTTTGCTTCGGCTCTTACTAAAAGCATATCGCTTTGCGATGTAAAAAGGGAATTTCAAAACTATTTTTTCTTTCTACGTGCTAATAACTCGCGATTTTCAATCGGGTTCTCCTTTCCTTCTAAAGCCTTATCGATCTGCTCAATATACTCTAAACTATCATCAATATAGAAAACCAAATTCGGAACTTTACGCAATTGATTTTTTACACGTTGCGCAAGATCGTGCTTAATCAATGGAGCATTTGATTGGATTCCTTTTAATAATTCAGCCGCTTTCTCAGTCGGAAAAATACTTAAATGAACTTTTGCAATTGCTAAATCGCTTGTAACACTAACTTTTGATACCGAAATAATCAAATTCGATATACCATTTTTACGTACTTCACCTTGCAAAATATCTACCAAATCATTTTGCAACAAAGCACCCATTTTTTTCTGTCTGTTTGTTTCCATACTGCAAAAATACAATTTTTTGGATTGGATTCTTTTTTATCTTTGTGATATCAGACTTAAAGAAACA
This sequence comes from Flavobacterium sp., assembly GCA_030151565.1. Taxonomy (GTDB): domain Bacteria; phylum Bacteroidota; class Bacteroidia; order Flavobacteriales; family Flavobacteriaceae; genus Flavobacterium. The sequence goes on from JASLDM010000001.1 coordinate 22,576, forward strand.
TAAAATGAAAAAAATAGAACATATTGGCATTGCTGTAAAAGATCTTGCGGCATCGAATCTGCTTTTCGAAAAACTCTTTGGAGCCCCTGCATATAAAGAAGAAGCAGTAGAAAGTGAAGGCGTTAAAACTTCTTTTTTTCTAAATGGCCCAAATAAAATTGAACTATTAGAAGCTACAAATCCAGACAGCCCTATTGCTAAATTTATAGAAAAAAAAGGCGAAGGCATCCACCACATTGCTTTTGATGTAGAAGATATCGAATTAGAAATGAAACGTTTAAGCGAAGAAGGTTTCACTTTATTGAATACTGTACCCAAAAAAGGCGCAGACAATAAACTAGTTTGTTTTTTACATCCTAAAACAACGAATGGCGTATTGATTGAACTTTGTCAAGAAATAAAATAATATTTTTATTAAAAATGCTTTGTAGTTTTAAAATAAAACTGTAATATTGCAACCTCAAAACTGGTCTAATAGCTCAGTTGGTTAGAGCACCTGACTCATAATCAGGTGGTCCCTGGTTCGAGCCCAGGTTAGACCACAGTTTTTAAATTAAGCACTTACATTTGTAGGTGCTTTTTTTATTTCCCTAAGTTTACTCGACTCAATATAGATCAACTACAAAAGTTAGCAACTACGCAAAAACCTACTTAAGACGACTATTTTTCACTTCGCTTAATAATACTACTCGTTTAGTTAGTGCTGCATTTTTTACGATGCATTGATTGACTATATTATGCTTTTGTATAGTAGTTGTTCGAGACTTCTTCGAGACAAGTACCACAGACACTCGGAAATCGGCTTTTTTTCGGTAGGTGTGTGGTACGAATGTGGTGGATGTCTGGTAGAAGGTACATATAAGCTTGTATTGACACAGGATTGAAGTAGGTGAAGTAGTGTTTTCTTTTCAATTCCACCCCAACTTTTGAGACTACTCCATATTAAGTCGGAAATACATCACCTAGAAGCCTTTTTCCCGAACTAATTTTTAAATGAATTCAAGGATATAGCTTTACATTAAATCTTTGAAGTAGTATTCTAGAAGAAAACTAAACTTTTAATTGAACTTATCGTTAAAAACGAGTCTATCCATTTCGATTCGCACAACTCTTTTATTGGATACAATACCCGAATCAAATTAAAGCACAACTTCAATTAAAAAAAACTACAATTTGAGTAGACTTTCTACACAATTTATAGAAACAAAAACAGATTTTTTTCTTAAAAAAACACTACTAATGTTAAAAACAAAGGAGTAAAGTTAAAAATCAAGCCAAAAAATCAAAAAAGATTATTATTGAACGATTATTGAATTGTATTAATCAAATCAAAAAAACATATTATGAAAAATTCCTTAAAAACAATGTTCAAGCTTTTTAGTGTAGTATTAATCACGGCTTTAGTATTCACTTCTTGTAGTAAAGATGATGATCCGGTAGATAACGATTTATTTATCGGAAAGTACAAAGGAAAAATTAGCTATGTAGAAGGCGACACAAACATCAGCAAAGATGATGGAAGTGTTGAGGTAGTGAAAGTTGGCAAAAACTACAACTTCTTATTCTCAGACAAAATTCCAAATTTAACAGGAGTAACCTTTGAAAAAGAAGGAGAAAATGTTGTTATTAATGTTGGTTCAGATGAAGCACACCTCATCAGAATAGATCAAAGCAAACTTGTTATTGCTTACACAAAAGACGGAAAAGTTTGGACAGCAAATTGTGATCGCTAAAACTTTTTTCCAAAAAATGAAGAACGATTCCGAAACGGGATCGTTTTTTTTTAGCATTTCAAAAAAAATGTCCGAATTAGACCTAAATTCACCCGAATTATCCCATCATATATCGTTTATTTTGACGAAATTTGCATAAAAATTACGGTATGTCTTATTTGAAAAAGGTTATTAGCGGCACATGTCCTAATTGTGGAAAAACGAAGTTATTCTTTGAAAAAGGAAATCCATTTCTTTTTAAAATGCCTAAGATGAAAAAGGAATGTTCGGAGTGTGGATATAATTTTCACCGAGAAACAGGATTTTATTTTGGAGCAATGTATGTAAGTTATGCACTTACAGTAGCAGAAATGGTAGCAGTGATTGTACTAGGTTTATTCTTCGATATCACTCTAGTTCAAATGTTTATCATTATTGCAATAGTTTCGATTCTACTATCAACGTTCAATTACAAGGTGGCTAGAATTATGTGGCTAAATATGTTTTATAAAGAAGAGTAGGTTTTTTAAAATAAAGTTTACTATATTTGCCCCACTCAAAACAAAAACGGGTGTAGTTCAAGGGTAGAATAGCGGTCTCCAAAACCGTTGATGGGGGTTCGAATCCCTCCACCCGTGCTGCAAAAGACAAAAACTCATTTGAAATTCAAATGAGTTTTTTTTATTCATAACGTTTTACAAACTGCT
>JASLDM010000003.1 GCA_030151565.1 Flavobacterium sp.
GGCAATTGCTTGTTTAACTGATCGAGGTTTTGTGTAATTGTCATAGTTGTAAAATATTAAATTTCATAAATGATCAAACCATTCATAAATTTAGGCTCTATATAGGTGCTTTTAGGAGGCATAATCAATTTATTATCAGCCAAAGCTTTTATTTCCTGTACATTGGTAGGGTAGAGCATAAACCCTATTTCATACTCGCCGTCGTCTACCATTTCTTTAATGGTTACTATGGATTCATTTCCGGGTACATAATCGATACGGGCATCATTGCGCAAATCGTCTAAGCCTAAAATAGGGTGGAGTACTTCGTCATATAAAATCTGGGCGTCGAGTTGTTCTAACAGACTGCTGCACGTACGTGGTGTTTTTAGGCGTAAGGCGTAAAAGTCTCCATCGAGATACATACCAAACTCCATTTTCTGAGTTGGCTTCCACAGTTGTTGTTCTTTGTTTTCAACAATAAACTTTTCGTGAAGTTTGTTTAAAAACTCCTCTTTGGTATGGTTGTTTAAATCGTGAATAATGCGGTTGTATTCAAAAATCTTGATGTTGTTTTCGGCTATTAAATAGCTCATAAAATACTTCAAGTTGTTGTTGTCAATTGGCAATTCCTCATTGTGTAAGATTTCTGCGGATGCCGAACGGTGATGCCCATCTGCGATATACATTTCGCTAATGGCCTCAAACTGTTCTTGAACCCAGCGGACGTCTTTTTCCTGATCTACTTTCCAAAGGGTATGACGCTCCTTGGTTACGGTAGAAAAATTGTAAATAGGTTCTGTTTTTTTAAAGTCTTCAATCCATTGATTTAGTTCCTCACGATCGGGGTACATCATCAAAACAGGTTCGGGATTAAAACGACTAAAGTGCAGATATTCCTTAAAAACCTGAACGCGATACTCCAAGGTATCTTCGTGTTTTTTAATGATATCTTGTTGGTAATCTTCAATAGCAGTTCCTGCCAAAATACCCGTAAATTGGTTCTTTTTAGTTTCTATTTGGTAGAGGTAAAAAGCAGGTGTAGCATCTTTTACCAAAACGCCTTCTCGCTTAAAATCGTTTAGTTTGTTGCTAACCATTTTAAAGCGTTTATCTGCCGTTACTTTCTGCTGATTTACATAAGCAGGATTGATTACGTGTAGAAAAGAAAACGGGTTAAATTCCAATAAATAAGCCAATTCAGCGGCTGTGTAATCTTCGTATGAACGAGCGGTTACTAAGCTCACTTTATCAGGAGTAGGTCGTAAACCTTGAAATGGTGTTATTTTTGCCATTTTTGAAGATTTGTATCAATAAGGAAGACAATCAAATACAGGGATTTGATTGTCTTTATTAATGAGATTTTTAGAATATAAATTTAGGAGAACATACTTGCTACTTTCTCCGCTTTTTTGCTTTCGCTATAGTCATAGAATCCTTCTCCAGATTTCACGCCTAATTTTCCAGCCATAACCATATTAACTAATAAAGGACATGGTGCATATTTAGGATTTTTAAATCCGTCATACATCACGTTTAAGATAGACAAACAAACGTCTAACCCGATAAAGTCTGCTAATTGTAATGGACCCATTGGGTGAGCCATTCCTAATTTCATTACCGTATCGATTTCAGAAACACCTGCTACGCCGTTGTAAAGCGTTTCGATAGATTCGTTAATCATTGGCATTAAAATTCTGTTTGCCACAAATCCTGGATAGTCATTTACTTCTGTAGGTGTTTTTCCTAAAGCTTTAGACAATTCCATAATCGTGTTGGTCACTTCGTCCGAAGTATTGTATCCACGGATGATTTCCACCAATTTCATAATCGGCACTGGATTCATAAAGTGCATTCCAATCACTCTGCTTGGATTTTTAACAGCAGCAGCAATTTGTGTAATAGAAATAGAAGAAGTGTTGGTTGCCAAAATAGTGTCTTCGCTACAAACTTCGCTAAGTTCTTTAAAGATGTTTAGTTTTAATGTTACATTTTCTGTAGCAGCTTCTACTACTAAATCAGCATTAACAACGCCATCTTTAATATCGTTATAAGTAATGATGTTTTCGATAGTTGCTTTTTTATCAGCTTCTGTAATAGAACCTTTAGCAATCATACGATCTAAGTTTTTGGCGATAGTAGCCATTCCGCGTTCAATTGATTTTTCAGAAATATCAATTAAAAATACGGTAAACCCTTTTTGTGCAAACGTATGTGCGATTCCATTTCCCATGGTGCCAGCACCAATGACAGCTATTTTCTTCATAATTTTTTTTGTGTGTTACTTTATAATATTTTGCTAATATAAGGTTTTTAGAAACAAGCAATAATTTGGTATGCCAAGCGCAAAGCAGCTGTTCCATCTTCTAAGGTTACAACTGGTGTTGTATCATTGTTGATAGCATCTGCAAACGTTTCTAATTCATCCAAAATGGCATTGTTAGCAGAAACCTTTGGATTGTCGTAATAGATTTGTTTTTTAACTCCTTCTGCATTTTGGAAAATCAAATCAAAGTCACCTGGTACTTCTGGTGCTTCTTTCATTTTAACCACTTCACATATTTTTTCTAAATAGTCTACAGAAATATAGGCATCGCGCTGAAAGAAACGGGTTTTACGCATATTCTTCATCGAAATACGACTCGAAGTAATGTTGGCAACACAACCGTTTTCAAACTCAACACGTGCATTGGCGATATCTGGTGATTCGCTTAAAATAGACACTCCACTAGCACTTACGTGCTTTACAGGAGATTTAACAACGCTTAAAATAGCATCTAAATCGTGAATCATCAAATCCAAAACCACAGGCACATCTGTTCCGCGTGGGTTGAACTCCGCCAAACGGTGTGTTTCGATGAACATTGGATTTTCAATTTTATGACGGATTGCCTGAAAAGCAGGATTGAAACGCTCTACGTGACCAACTTGTCCTTTTACGTTATATTCTTTTGCAAGCGCAATAAGTTCTTCTGCTTCGGCTACCGTATTGGTAATCGGCTTTTCTAGGAACACGTGTTTTCCAGCTCGTATCGCTTTTTTAGCACAATCATAATGTGATAAGGTTGGCGTTACAATATCAACCACATCTACGGCCTCAATTAGGGCTTCAATGGTTTCGAATATTTGGTATCCAAATTCTGCAGCTACTTTTTTTGCATTCTCTTGATTAGGGTCGTAAAAACCAACTAATTCATATTTTTCTGATTGGATTAAAAGGCGTAGGTGTATTTTACCTAAATGCCCAGCTCCCAAAACACCGACTTTCAACATAAAAAATAATATTTTGAACAAAAATAAAACTTATTTACTTAATGCATAAGTTTTAAGGTCTAAACTTTTGTGCAAAGGTGCTAACAACGCATTTTTGGACTTGTATTGATAGTTAAATATTGCTTATTTTTACAGAAATAAATTATTGTTGTAGTGAAAGATTCAGCCAAGCACCAAGGACTTAGAAATCAGTTAGTAGAAGTATTAAAACAAAAGGGGATTGAAGACAGAAATGTGCTTCAAGCCATTAAATCGATACCTAGACATCTGTTTATAGACTCTAGTTTTGAAGATTTTGCCTACCAAGATACCGCTTTCCCAATTGGCGCCGGACAGACTATTTCTCAACCTTATACCGTTGCTTTTCAATCGCAACTATTGCAGGTAAAGCGCGATGATAAAGTATTGGAAATAGGTACAGGTAGTGGGTATCAAACCGCCGTATTGTTTGCTATGGGGGCTCGCGTGTTTAGTGTTGAGCGCCAGAATGAATTGTATAAAAAAACATCCACACTTTTGCCTAAGTTAGGCGTTCGTGCACGCCACCTTACTTTTGGTGACGGCTACAAGGGATTGCCTAATTTTGCACCGTTTGATTCTATAATCGTTACAGCAGGTGCTCCTTTTATTCCGCAGCCACTTATGGCACAGCTCAAAATAGGTGGCCGCTTAGTGATTCCAGTAGGTGAGGACCAACAAATAATGACCTTGCTGATTCGAAAGAATGAAACGCAGTTTGAAAAACACGAGTTTGGAGATTTCCGTTTTGTACCCATGCTGGAAGATCGTAACTAACGAACCACAATTTAACGATAATCCCCACAAGTGGGATACCTTCATAAAAAAAGACGATCCTAATGATCGTCTTTTTTGTCTGGTAGAAAAATACTATTTAGAATCTTATTTCTTTGATTTCTTTCTCGGACGCTTTACACCGTATGAGTTGTTCACTATTTTTCCTTTTCTCGTTTTTAAGTCACCTTTTCCCATGAAATATTGAATTTAATTAGTTACTGATTTAGTAAGATGCTGAAAAGCACCTTTTTGCTAATATAAGAAGAATTCTAGGGATAACAAAATG
>JASLDM010000050.1 GCA_030151565.1 Flavobacterium sp.
ACGCAATCTTTTTAAATCAAAATCATATTCGTATTTATTTCTACTTCCTGCTGGAATTTCAACAAAAGCGTCGAATGTTTCAAATGTATTTGCCATAATTAAATGTTTAGTATCTTAATCTATTTCAAAATGATTGCAAAAATAGGTTAATTCCTCCTTTATAACAATAATTTGCGGTTTTTTTAGAATTCTATTGCAAAAGAAGCTTTCACACCAAGGCGTTTTGCGTCTGGTAAGTGTAAGTAGTTTCCTCTCCAACTCATATCAATTCTTAAGAATTTGAAGATGTTGGCTACTCCAACGTGGTATTCCCAATAGACATCTTCTGGGGCTAGATAGCTGATGTTTGAAGCGCTTAAAGCGATATTTTTATCAGATATACGGCCGTAAACACCTTTAATACCTACTATTTCGCGAAGATTTAAATCACGAAGCCAAGGGATTCGAGAGAGTAAACGACCATTAAAGTTGTGCTCTAGATGGAGTGAAACATATTCGTCGGTTACAAATTCATAATAATTAAGCATACTAAAAGCGTTTTCAATCAAGAAATACGATTGATTTCCTGGAACCACATTTAAAAGACCTAAGGGTACTTCTCCAAATGTTTTTCCAGATTCTAGAGTTGAAGTAAGTGTTCCAAAACCACCGATCAACACTGGTTGACGATAATAGAATTGAAGTTTTTGGTATTCAAAATCGCTTTCCATTACCCCTTTGAAACCTTGACTGTATCCTATAAAAAAGTGGGAATAACGATTGTCAACATCTGTTCGATCTACTCCGTATCCGATTGTTTTTCGTCCAGGAGTATAGTCAATACCTAAGCTGATTTCAGATTGTTTTACATCTGCTTTGGTTTCTCCAGTATCTTGATCTACATAATAATCAAGACTAAAGGTTTCCGATGCTGATTTGAGTGTTCGGTAACTGTATGTACTACTGAATTTTAGGTTTTTAACGGGTTCTATTTCTAGACCAACCGTACTTAGATTAATTGATGTAAGTTTTGAATTATCTCCACTCGCAAATAGCGAACTGGAAGCAAAACTACGACCTAATATATCGTTTGTTGAGGTTAAGCTAACGCCAATCTGCTCAATGTCTCTTCTGTTGCCTCCATAAAGCATCAGGCGGTTTTTGGAATTCAGTAAAACTTTACCAGAAATTCCGTATTTGAATTGGTTGTCTTTAAAGCCGTAAGCAGTATATCCTTCTAGTCTCCATTTGTCATTTGGGCCAAAATAAGTTCTACCTCCAGCGCGTAAACGCAAGCCTTCAATGTCATTATAACCAAAAGAAGAGAAGATAGGGCCGTAATCGAATTTGCCTACTTGGATGTGGTTACTTGCTAGAATAGTTCCTAAATTGAAAAGCATATTAAATCTAGGTACCGTTTTTAAAGTATCTAGCATTTTATAAATGCCTAATTCGTCTTTGCTAAGGGGTTCAAATCTGTATCCTTTCCAGAAATCCTCTGAACGAGTGTAAATATTTTCATCGAATTTATTGACGTCTTCAGAGTAAAAGTTTGCAGGGTGCGGAATGTCAAATTTGTGGTTTTTGTAATAAGTGGTTCTTTTGCCGTAGATTCCTTTAGAAGTTTCTTTTTTAGAAATGCTAAAGTCAGACATCATATAGTCTTTTGTTAAAAGAAATACGGAATCATTGATTACATCAAACTCTTGCTCGATATAAATATCTTTCACCCAGTTTATGTTTGCGTCTTTACTAGCTTCAAGGTTTATTTTTTTAATGGCGAACGTAGAGTCGTTTACCCAGAAGTCTCCTTTAAAAGTAAGTTCTCCTTTTCTACGTGGATAATACACTATGTTGTAGCACCATTTGTCATCTACAAAAGCACTGTCTACTAAGATGTAGTTGTAAACATTAATCCCTGTTCTTGATAAGGGACTCACAAAGTCTTTATTGAAGAATTTTAGATAGTTGTTGTAGATGTTGTAGTCTGCATATAGATCTTTTACAAATGCGATAATATGCTGATTGGTGTCGAATCCTGAGTTTTTATTACCTAGGGTTTTTTCGATTTTTTTGTTGTTTTTGTTGTCACCATAAACTTCGCTAACATTTTCGTTAATGAAAATAGGTAGGTATGTTTTTCCAGTAATTTTAGAAGTGTCTACGTGATCAAAAATGAACTCCATTCCTTTAAATATGCGTTTTTTTCTGTACGCACTATCAATGGTGTTTAAGTCAAATTCTACTTTCTCGTATTTGTCGTATTCATATTGATTGTACATATAGAGTCCGTTTTGTTTTTTACGGGCCCATATTTTTCGCAATATGTCTATGGCAGGATTGTTTTTTTTGGATGTTTTACCTGTGTATATTTTCACCTCTGCAAGTAAGTTGTCGTCTTGCAGTGTGATTTTTAAATCCAGATTGGATTTGTTAGCTAAAGGTAACTCAAGGGTTTCGTAGCTTACGAATGAAACTACGAGTGTGTCGTACTGGTTTTCTGACTCTAGGTAAAACTTACCAGATTCATTAGCGATAACTCCTTGTGTGGAGTTTTTAAAATAAACACTGGCATAAGGCACAATTTCGCTATGGGTGTCTTTGATTTGCCCGCTTACTTTAGTTTGTCCAAAAGCAGCTAAGCTACTCCATAACAGTAAAAAGATAATGTATAAATTCTTTTTCATTAAGCAATTTTATGATAAAAAAAACTCCATCTTCGAAAAAGATGGAGCTATCGAATATACAATATTTTTTATTTATATAAGACTTTTTTAACAGCCTTTATAACGTCTTCTGCATTTGGAAGCCATTCTTTTAGTAAAACAGGAGAGTATGGCGCAGGTGTGTCTGCAGTAGTGATACGTTGAATAGG
>JASLDM010000076.1 GCA_030151565.1 Flavobacterium sp.
CTTTGGAAAATGCCGCTTCAGTTGCCGGAATGATCTTAACAACAGAGTGTGCTTTAGTAGACATTAAAGAAGACAACGGAGGCGGAATGCCAATGGGAGGCGGAATGCCTGGAATGATGTAATCTATTCCTTTTCAAAATACAAAAAAACGGTTTTAGAAATTTCTAAAACCGTTTTTTTATATCCTTTTACCTTTATTAAGATTTACCCTTTATATTTCAAAGGCATGTAAACAACTTTTTTTGTTTCAAAAAAAGGGTCATCAAATACATGTGCCAATGGAAACTCAACAGCTCGTGGAAAACCACTTAACTCCTCAGTCAAATCGCCTCCTTTTAAATATAAAATGCCATTATCAAATTCGTGCACATTAAGTTTTTTCGTTTTATAGCGAATCCATCCAACAAAATCAGGCATATTCGTTACAGCACGACTAACAATAAAGTCAAACTTATCATCTACCAATTCCGCTCGCTTTTGTTCAGCTTTAACATTTTTAAGCCCTAAAGCAGCAACCACTTCATTAACAACTTTAATTTTTTTTGCGATTACATCAATTAAATAAAATTGAGTCTCCGGAAATAGAATAGCCAGAGGGATACCAGGAAACCCTCCTCCAGTTCCAACATCAAGTACAGATGCGCCTGGTACAAAGGCCATAATCTTTGCAATTCCCAAAGAATGTAAGACGTGTTTGATATAAAGCTCCTGAATATCTTTTCTAGAAATCACATTGATTTTAGCATTCCATTCGATATATAAGGCTTCCAATTTTTCAAATTGCAGCAACTGCTCTTCTGTCAAATCAGGAAAGTAACGTTTAATCTCTTCCATATTAAAAATTTTGACAAAAATAAACAATTTAGTCTGTAAAAATATGTATTCTCTTCTTAATATATCTTATTTAATACCTACCTTTGAACGTATAACATACTATTAAATCTTTGTTTTCAATGAGTACTCCAATCCTATCAGATAGAATCAACAGTCTGTCTACTTCTCAGACTTTAGCTATGGCTGCTAAAGCACGTGAACTTAAAGCTCAAGGAATCGACATCATCAGTTTAAGTCTAGGCGAGCCTGACTTCAACACACCTGACTTCATCAAAGAGGCTGCCATACAAGCCATAAACGACAATTATAGCACTTACACACCAGTAGATGGTTATTTAGAGCTAAAAGAAGCAATCTGTAAAAAATTTAAACGAGATAATAACCTAAACTACACTCCAAATCAAATCGTAGTATCTACAGGAGCTAAGCAATCATTATACAATATTGCGCAAGCAATGATTAACCCAGGAGACGAAGTTATTGTACCTGCTCCATTTTGGGTAAGCTATGTAGAAATTATAAAAATTGCTGGAGGAATTCCTATTGAAGTCCCAACCACAATAGAAAACGATTTTAAAATCACACCAGAACAACTTGAAGCTGCAATCACACCAAACACAAAAATGATGTGGTTTAGCTCTCCTTGTAATCCTAGTGGCTCTGTATATAGCAAAAAAGAATTCGAAGGCATAGTAGCTATTTTAGAAAAACATCCAAATATTTATGTTGTAGCCGATGAAATTTACGAACATATCAACTTTACAGATGGACACTGTAGTATCGGTTCGATAGGATCAATGGCTGATCGCACAATAACCGTTAATGGAGTTTCAAAAGCTTTTGCAATGACTGGATGGCGTATTGGGTATATAGGTGCTCCAGAAGAAATTGCTAAGGCCTGTACAAAAATGCAAGGCCAAGTAACAAGCGGTGCCAATAGCATAGCACAACGCGCTACGATTACCGCTGTAGAAGCAGACCCTTCTGTATTAAAAGAAATGGTTAAAGCGTTCCAAAATAGACGTGATTTAGTAGTTAAACTTTTAAAAGAAATTCCAGGTGTAAAAATAAATATTCCAGAAGGAGCTTTTTATGTTTTCCCTGATATTTCATCATTTTTTGGAAAAACTATTCAAGGAAGAACTATTAATAATGCTGATGATTTTTCATTATTACTCTTAGAAAAAGCACATGTAGCAACAGTAACAGGAGAAGCTTTTGGTAATCCTAATTGCATTCGCTTTTCTTATGCCACAAGTGAAGAACTCTTAACCGAAGCTTTACACAGAATAAAAACAATTCTAAAATAACTTTTACAATTAAAAATAATAGATATGCCCCAAAATCAATGTGATTTTGGGGCATATCTATTTTAAGTCCACTTAAATTTATTCACATTCAACTAAACTATCAGTATTAATTATTTTTGTAACTTGTATCCACATCATTTCTTAATAACAAAGCTTTGGAACTCTTATTAAAAAACATCTCAAAACATGTTGAACTTACAAAGATCGAGAAAGAAAAACTTCTTTCGGTTTTTGAAACCACTCGATACCCTGCAAAAACAAGACTAGTACAAGCGGGCGAAGTTTGTGCTGACTCCTACTTTTTGTTAAGTGGAATCATACGAAGCTTTACCATTGACGATAATCTTGTAGAACATACACTAAGCTTTGCTAAGCAAGACTGGTGGATTTCTGACATGTATAGCTTTTTATCTGAAAAAACCGGAAACTTATATCTTGAAGTTGTAGAAGATGCAATCGTAACCACCTTATCTAGAAAAAAACAACTGGAAATATTTGACGATATCCCAAAAATGGAACGCTATTTTCGCATATTGATTGAAAATTCACTAATCGCAAATCAACAACGACTTATCGATAATATGTCATTAACAGCTGAAGAACGCTATGAAGAATTCTGTAGACGTTTCCCAGATATTAAATATAGTTTACCTCAAAAACAGATTGCATCGTATTTAGGAATAACCCCTGAATTTTTCAGCAAAATGAAGAGTAAATTATTGAAAAACAAATAACATAAAAACGCCTTAAATCAAAATAGATTTAAGGCGTTTTACATTACTTAACCTACATTAAGTACTACTAAGAACAGTCTTTATAACTTTGTAATAGAATAATAAACTATGAAAAACACAACATTATATAAGGCAGCAACTCGTGGATATGCCAATCATGGATGGCTTCAAACACATCATAGCTTTAGCTTTGCAAACTACCGCGATAACGATCGTATACATTTCGGTGTATTAAGAGTACTTAATGATGATTATATAGCTCCTGGAATGGGTTTTGGAACCCACCCTCATGATAACATGGAAATCATTACACTTCCTCTTTCAGGCGCAATAGCACATCGAGACAGTATGGGCAATGGAACAACTATCAAACAAGGGGACATCCAAATAATGTCCGCAGGAACAGGAATACAGCATAGCGAATATAACGCTAGCGACAAAGAAGCGGTAGAGATATTACAAATTTGGATTTTTCCAAACCAAGCACAATTGCAACCGCGTTACGATCAAGCCACACTAGATCCAAGTAAAAGCAAGAATCTTTGGGATCAAATTCTATCACCATCACCTAACGACGATGGAATCTGGATACATCAAAATACATGGTTTCATTTAACAAATCTAAGTGAATCCAAAACAATTGACTACATCTTAAAAGATCCAAAAAACGGCATTTTCATCTTTGTAATTGAAGGATCAATTAACATCGAAAACGAAACTTTACATCGAAGAGATGCTCTAAGCTTTACCGACTCCTCTTCGTTTCAAATTAAAGCTAACGAAAGAGCACAAATACTAGTAATGGAGCTCCCTATGGAACTCCCTGAATATTTACAATAATCTTAAAAAAACTAAATTATGGAAACTAAAATTTGGAAATTAGACCCTACACATTCGAACATTGGTTTTAGCATCAAACACATGATGTTTACCAATGTAAAAGGAAATTTCGGAGAATACGAGGGAACAGTCGTAGTAAATGACACAGATTACGAACATGCACAAATAAATTTCACGGCACAAATTGATTCAATCAATACAAATAACGCAGACCGTGACAATCACTTAAAAAGTGCTGATTTTTTTGATGCTTCAAAATATCCAACACTCCAATTTGAATCAACATCTTTAGATAAAAAAGATGCACACAACTTTACCTTAAACGGCACACTTACCATGCATGGTACAAGCAAACCAATCGCACTAGATGCTGAGTTTAGTACCCCAATGAAAGATCCGTTCGGGAACACTAAAATCGGTTTGAATATAACAGGAAAAATAAATAGAAAAGATTGGAATCTTAACTGGAACTCAACACTAGAAACAGGAGGTTTATTAGTAGGAGAAGATGTAAAATTTGATATCGAAATTCAATTGGTTTAAGCTGTAATACAAGCTCAAGATCTTACTAAATAGAAAAAGGGATATTTTAAGTACATCAAAATATCCCTTTTTCTATATGTAAATTCCCTAACTATATTTAAGATTACGAACTTCCTCTTCAGTCAAGAAACGCCATTTCCCTCTTGGTAAATTCCATTTCGTTAATCCTCCGTACATCACACGATCCAATTTAACTACGTTATAATCTAACTTTTCAAATAAAGCGCGAACAAGCTTAACACTTGAAGCTTTTAAACGAATACCAACTTCTGTTTTGGGTTGTCCATCTACATAAGCAATTTCTTCTACAAAAACGCGGTGATCTTCGATCTGCAAGCCATTCTTGATTTTTTCTAAATCATCATATTTCAAGTTTTTATCAAGAGAAACTTGATACATTTTTGAAGAACGTTGATCCGGAGAGTTCAATCTTTGTACTAAATCTGAATCATTTGTAAAAAGCATTAATCCAATTGTAGTTTTATCCATACGTCCAACAGGTTGCAGAGGATATTTTGAAGCTGTCTTAACTAAACTAATCACATTCTCTGGACTTATAACCTCTTCATTAATAGTTGAAAAACCTTTAGGCTTATTTAGCAACACATAGATACGTTTCTCTGGCACAACTAATGAACCATCAAAATTAACTACATCTCCAGGTTTTACACGATAGCCCATTTCAGTAACTGGAACTCCATTTACTTTGACATTTCCAGAAACGATATAAATATCAGCTTCTCTACGAGAACACAATCCAGAATTTGCAATATATTTATTCAAACGAATCTCATCAGGATTCGAACTTTGTTTCTTTGGTTTTGGTTTCGGCTTAGGACTAATTGGCTTATTATCCTTCCCATAGAATTTCTTAGGTCCATCCTTTTTAACTAGCTTAGCCTCTTGTTTAAAAGGTTTTGGTCCTTGTTTTTTTGCAGGAGTACTTGCTTTTCTATTTGTATTTTTGGCGTTTGATTTACCGTTGTTCATGCTCATTTATTTTTGCAAAGATAGTATATAAATAACTTAGTTTTTCCGGTAAAAAAACCGAAAGGTGCTTTTCCTTTTCTAAAGTGATTGAAACAGCTGTTTTCCATTAACAACTACTTCAGGATTAATCAATATTATTGAAAAAATTCCTAGTAATATCAATAACTTTAAACTTATATGTAGTTGGTGGTAAGCAAATACAGTTTGAGAATTCCAAAGTTTTATTAAAAACAAAAATAGCATCACCAAACTCAAATAGAAGTAATAACTCATATAACCAACTTGATGCTCTGTAATTAAATAATAAATTGGAATTATGGTCAAAAAAACCAATAAGGTGATCACACTCTTTGCCGATTTTTCACCAAAACGCACAGGAATAGTTTGATAATTATTAGCTAGATCCCCTTTTATATTTTCCATATCCTTAATTATCTCTCTAATTAAAACCAATAAATACAAGAAAAATGCATGTATAAAAATTGCTAAGTAGAAATACTTAAAATACATTAAAATCCCAAAAAAAGGAAGTACAACAAGGAAAGAGGCTGTCAAGTTCCCAATAATTGGATAACGTTTTAATTTATGTGAATAAAACCAAAGTAAAAAAATATAAACTGAAAAAAAAAGTGCTGCATGTAACGATACAATTGAAACTATACCAACAGCCAAGAAATTCAAGAAGAAATATACCCGTAGCTTTGTAGTTTGACTAACTAATCGATCTAACATACTTTTATTAGGTCGATTGATTAAATCCTTTTCAGCATCGTAAAAATTATTGATAATATATCCCGATGCAATAGCTAACGATGAACATAAAATGATCAAAAATAAACGCCAATCCAAAAGCACATCAAGCGCTCTTTTTTGAGGCGCTAATATAAAAATAGATGCCAAGTATTGCGCGATTACAATAATAAAAATATTATATCCACGAATCACAGAAAAAAGGCTGAAAAATTTAGCCCCTATTAATTTAATTTTTCTGGATGCCATGAAGTCTTATTTTATGCGCTTAGCAGCGAGTTTACTTGTCTTTTTAAAAATGATATACAACTTCTAACTTATAATCTTTTAGCGCTTCCTTAGCTTTATCTAAATCAGGCGTGAATCCTAGGATATAACCTCCTCCTCCAGACCCACATAACTTCAAGTAGTAATCATTGCTTTCAATACCTTGCTCCCAAACTTTATGAAATTGTTCTGGAATCATAGGCTTAAAATTATTAAACACAACCTTCGATAACGATTTCGTATTTGAGAACAACGATTTTAAATCTCCTTTTAAAAAATTCTCAATACAAGCATCAGTATATTTAACAAACTGATCTTTCAACATTTTACGAAAGCCATGATCTTTCAAATTCTCCATAAATATAGTAACCATAGGAGCTGTCTCACCCACAATACCAGAATCAATCAAAAAAACAGCACCTTTACCTTCTAAACTTTGAGAAGGAATGCCTGTAGGCTCGATATGATCTTTTGAATTGATTAGAATAGGTAAACTCAAATAACTATTTAAAGGATCTAAACCAGAACTTGTACCATGAAAAAAAGATTCCATCTCTCCAAAAATCGTTTTCAATTGCAACAACTTTTCACGAGTTAGATTCTCTAAAACGGTTATTTTATCCTGAGCATATTGGTCATAAATTGCCGCAACTAAAGCGCCACTACTTCCAACTCCATAGCCTTGAGGAATACTCGAATCAAAATACAGTCCTTCCGCTACATCACGCTTTAAGCTTTCAAGATCAAATTGAACTAAAGCTGGTTTTGCCTCTTGTAAATCTGATAAATAGGAAACAAAATTTTGTAGACTTTGATTTGACTTCAAAGCAATCCCCGATAAGTTTTGATCCATTTTTAAAGCTCCTTTGTAGAAGTTATAAGGAATAGATAATCCTTTTGAGTCTCGAATGATTCCGTATTCTCCAAAAAGAAGAATCTTAGAATAAAATAAAGGTCCTTTCATAGCAATAAAAGTATATTTGGTTACAAAAATACAACTTTTTTAAGTCGATATAACATTGTTAGCCTTTTTTTAAAGATACTGATTTTTAAATCCGTAAACACAGTGACGGCAACCATTCTGACAACATTGTCCTTTCATTAGATGATATAACTCTGTAAAAACAAAATAGTTATTTTCCATATAGTAATGAACCCCCTCATCCATTTCACTTCTCTTTTTAGGCAATTCATGTGCCTTTGCATAAGTCACCAAATCATCGAACTTAGACAAGCAAGCATTACACAAACACTTATGAAAAGTGCCTCCTAAAAAGTATGTAGTCTCGGGCTGAATACTAACTTTTTTACAATCACACTGAGAAATATCTTCAGTATTACAAATAATTTCAGTTTTACAATGGGTACAATATGTCTTTTTCACAAAATTATTTTTTCTTTAATATTTAACGCAAAGTAGTGTAGTTATAAAACTTCAACCCACCTTGTCCATCTATTTCTAAAGTCTCTTGAACTTCCTTTCCATTACTTTGCACCAAGGTAAGAACTATTTCATTTAACCCCTTATGTAAAGGTATCCTAACATAATTTATTTGCCCAGGAAGGGTTTGCCAGTTTCTTGTATCTGCTTTTTCAGAAAACATACTAAACAATTGTACACCTAACCCTAATCCTTCTAAAACAGCATTGTTTTTACCATCAGAAGATTTTGCAGACGATGTTAAGGCATATTCAGCTGCTTTTTTAACCGCAACTCTAGTCAAGATTTCTCCCATTTCTTTACCCGAACGTTCGTTTAAAGTTTGAATTGCCAATTCATTAACATCTTCTACTTTTTCAAAACTAAAGGTTTGTCCTTGGTTACTAACTTTTCCTGTTCTGTATAATGGATTTTGAGCTTCATATTTAGGCATTGCAATACGTAAACTATGAACATCTCTCATATTAGCACTTCCTGCAAACCCGAAATCGAAAGGAATCATTATCCCTCCAATAGCATCAGTAAAAAATAAACTCCCGTTATCTCCTTTTACCAAAGTAAAAAACAAATCCTCTTGTCGTTTAATCGGCGCTACTCCGTTTTCCCAAAAAAGAACTAATTCCCCACCAGAAGTTACTTCATAATCTTTAAAAGTAGCATTAAACTGCTTCTCGAATTTACGAAGTTCAGATGTGAATCCCATTTTATATGCCATTCGCATAACGTCATACTTCAAATTTTCAGGTATAACCACTCCATAATACACTCCGTTTTTAGCTCCATCAAAAACCTCAACCGCATTTCTATAAGCTATAAAAGCATTATTATAATCCTTATCAGTTTCATAAATAAGCCCTTGTAATATTAACGAAAAAGCATCCTTGGAATATCGTGAACTTTTCTCATTATACTTATCCCCTTGCAACTTAGTCTGTAAAGTTATACGACGTGCCTCTACAATTGCAGCCTCCGTATTTCCTAAATACAAATAATTCAAAGCCTTATAATAATGCAACATAAAAATCTCAAAGTCTTCTCCTTTATAATTCTGCGACATCGGGTTTAAAACAGCCCCAACAATTGCATCACCAGCATTCTTTAGACCTACTTCATATAATTGATCCGCTTCATTAAAATATTGATTACTAATTTGATATTCTTTGGCTAAATGAGCTATCCGCCCTTTTTCCATCAAGAATAAAAGCTTATTTCTAGGCTTTTTTAAAAGTGCATTTTTTTCTA
The DNA here is from genome assembly GCA_030151565.1 of Flavobacterium sp. Classification (GTDB taxonomy): domain Bacteria; phylum Bacteroidota; class Bacteroidia; order Flavobacteriales; family Flavobacteriaceae; genus Flavobacterium. The sequence continues at coordinate 8,952 of JASLDM010000076.1, forward strand.
AAGAAGCATCTGCAGCTTTCCAATCATGAGCCTCTACATTTTTGTAATACTCTGTAATACGGTCGTGATAAGACGCACAACTAAACACGAAAAACATCAACCCAAATAGAGTTGATGTTTTTAATATTCTAATTGCATTGGTTCTTATGAAACCCATCAATTATCTTTTTACGTGTTTCGCAATCTTTTTATCTCCTATCCAAACAACTTCTCCTGTTTGAATATTTGTCAATTCTAAATCTACTTGATAATAAACAACTTTTTGTTTCTTATGAGCATCTACAATCGAATTGATAGATCCTTGTAAAATGTAATCTGCACCATTCTCTAATCCAAATTTTTTCATGGTAGAAATCGATGCATTTGTTTGTTGATCTGCACGCTCAGCACGTAACTCTTCACGTTTTTTTCCTCCTTGAACTAATCTTACTTTTTGAGATTGAATAAAAGAACGCTCTACATCTTTCACAAATGTCTCAGCATCAATATGCTCATGACTTTTATTCTGAACCATCCCAACAATTACAACTGGTTTTTTACCTTGATGATCTTGTTGATGATTCCCAATCCAAGAACTATTTAAAATAGTTTGCGTCATCTCTTCTGCAACTTCTCTAGAATCAGTATTATTCCAACTTCCACTAATATCAATAACTTGTTCTGTACTAATACGTGTTACTTGTCTTCCACATGAAGAAATAAAAATCCCTGAAGCCATCAATACGGCTGCTACTGCGATACGTTTCATTTGCATATTTTCTAATTTATTTTTTATAATGAAAACCAGAAGTTTCCTGTTCTAAATCCAATACTTGGCATCCAACGACTATAATTATAATAATTTGGATAATAACTATAATTTGAACCGTAATAATAATCTGAATAATACCCCCTATTCATTCTCTCTTCATGACGATAAGCTCTACGCAAAGCTTTTCGTTCTTCACGAGCTTCATACCAATCATACGCTTTATATGTATCTTGAATAGTTGTATTTAAAGTTTGAGTTAACGAATCACTCACTTGAAGATAGTAGCGCATACTTTCCTCATAATTTGGGTTCTGATCAGCAATTTGCGCCCAAGCTCCATAAGAGAACATAGACAGCATCATAATTCCGAATGTAGTAAGTATGTTTTTCATAGTAATGTTTTTTTATAGTAATCAATTCCTATGCCACTTTGTCTTTACAGTTACATTTCACTGATTTCCAAAGCTCCAATTCCCATTTCATCTACAATAAAATGGCTATTTTGACAAAAAACGGCTAACTCATCATTTATCCATTCCAAAACTTGATCTTTGTATTTTTTAGGAAATAACAAATGGACATTAGCTCCCGCGTCCAAAGTAAAACAAACAGGAACACCTTGCTCTTTTCTATAATTCCAAATGCGCTCAATGATCTGTAGCGTATTGGGTTTCATCAAGATAAAATAAGGCATTGATGTCATCATCATTGCATGCAAAGTTAGTGCTTCACTTTCTACTAAAGCTATAAACCCTTCTAAATCACCTTTAGCCAAAATCTCTTTTAAGTTTGAAATATGATCGTGGGCTTGTGCAAAGCGCTGTGCCGCATACGGATGATTGTGCATTAACTCATGTCCCACTGAACTCGACACTTGTTTCTCTCCCTTATCTACCAATAAAATCACATCTTGAAAATCTTGAAAAACAGGATGAACTTCATCAGAATATGCTACACCACATAAATCGGAACTTCCCGAAACATCTCTGTGTGCTCCCCAAACCACTATAGATCCTGAAACACTTCGACATGCACTTCCTGAGCCTAATCGTGCTAAAAAAGATGCTTTTTCATTAAAAAAAGTAGCTGTCATACCTGGAAACAAAGCTTGTTCTAAGGATAAAATATTGACCGCTAAAGCAGCCATTCCTGAAGCAGAAGATGCTATTCCTGAACTATGTGGAAAAGTATTTTCCGTAGAAATTGTAAAATGATAGTTAAGGAGATAAGGACAATAAGGAACTATGCGTTCAAAAAACTTTTGGATTTTTGGTCTAAAAGAAGGTTTTAACTCTCCATCAAAAAATAAATCAAAACTAATCTCATTTTTTTCCTTTGCTACAAAGGCTAGTGTCGTTATTGTTTTACACTCTTTTAGAGTAAAGCTCAACGATGGATTTGCTGGTATCTGATTTTCTTTTTTACCCCAATATTTTACCAAAGCAATATTGCTTGGTGCACTCCAAGAAAAACGACCTTCTTTAATAATTTCAGTTGTAGGTTCTGCTACAAAATAAGTTTCATTTATCATAATTATTCCAAACTATCAATGGTTTTCTACTCAAAAAACCTATTTACAAAGATACTTTTTTAATTCTAAACCTGCCCTTATGCATTGAAGCAAAACTAAGAGCTTACACATTCTATTTATTTAAATAATATAAAATCCATTTTTCTAGAGACTCCCTATATTGAATGGTACAATAATACCCATCAATAGGGTCACTAAAAACAAAGGAGGTTTGCTGCGGCAATTTTTCTTCTGTACGGAGAATTAAAAAATCATTACCGCCTTGAATATCTAAAGCATACCATTTCTTAAAATCAATAAAAACAGGCGACGAACGTCTTTGTTTAGACATAACCAATACGTCTATAATATCTTCTTTTAAAAACCAACGTTCCTTAAATAGACTCTTATAATAAACCCCCTTTTCTGAAAACTGAAGAGTTATAAAACAGGTTTTATAAATCAAAATCCCGACTACCAATACAAAAAACGAAGCAATTAAATACAAGAATGTATTTTGACTACTAACAAATAGTATGGTTATGAAAATAAAAATGGGCACTAAAACAAACAACATTAAAATTCGCGTGCCTCTATTATAAAAAGATATTATTGTTTTTTCCATTACTTAATTTTTGATAAAGCTTGAGCCGCAAGAAACCCTGTTGTCCAAGCGTTTTGAAAATTAAAACCTCCAGTAATTGCATCAATATTTAATATTTCTCCAGCAAAAAAAACATTCGGAAGCAATTTACTTTCCATTGTTTTAAAATTCACTTCTTTCAAATCAATTCCTCCCGCTGTAACAAATTCTTCTTTAAAAGTACTTTTTCCATTAACTTTAAAACTCGCATTCGTCAATTGAGAGGCTAAAAGTTGTAATTCCTTTTTACTAGTATCCGCCCATTTTTTATCAATCGCAATTCCAGCCGCCAAAACAAATCGTTCCCAAAGTCTGTTAGGAAAATCGAAAGGTGATTTCTTACTCACCACTTTTTTAGAATGAACTTCTTTCAGTTCTTGAAGCACATTGAGGGCAGAAACTTCTGTTTCATCTGGAAGCCAATTCACACCAAGTAAAAACTGATAATTCTTCGCAGATAATTCACGTGCTCCCCAAGCAGACAATCGTAATATTCCTGGACCACTCATTCCCCAATGCGTAATCAACAAAGGTCCGATAGCTTCTAATCCTGATTCCTTTATTGTTACCGTTGCCAAAGCCGAAACTCCCATTAAATCCTGAATTCTTGAATCTTTTATATTAAACGTAAACAACGAAGGCACTGGTGTAATAATTCGATGTCCTAATTGAGATAACAAATCCCACATTTTAGGATTACTACCAGAAGCAAACACAATTGCCGAAGTTTCAACTCCTCCTAAAGTAGTATCAAGCTTCCAACTTGCATCTTTCTGAAACACTTGTTGTACACTACAACTAGTCAACACTTCAATTTTTGCTTTTTGGGCTGATTGCACAAAACAATCGATAATAGTTTGCGAGGTATTAGATTCAGGAAACATCCTACCATCAGATTCGATTTTTAATGCTACTCCCCTATCTGAAAACCACCCAATAGTATCTCCTGAACAAAATTGATGAAAAGGCCCTAGTAACTCTTTTGCACCACGAGGATAAAATTGTGTGAATTCTTTAGGATCAAAACACGCATGAGTTACATTACAACGTCCACCACCAGAAATTCGCACTTTTGACAAAACTTCTTTACCACGCTCTATAATCACTACTTTTAATCTCGGATTTTGTTCTGCAATATTTATAGCAGTAAAAAAACCTGCAGCACCTCCACCGACGACAACCACATCATATCTCATTTTGTTCTATTTAAAAAATCTTATGTTACTGACATTTTTTTATTCCTTATAAAAATATATCTTTACGGACACAAATATACTTACTTGCGATTTGATCTAAATCATCAACCCATAGAAGAAAATGAAAAAATTTGCATTCCTATCCCTTGTTGTCCTTTTTTCGATGTGTAAAACACCTGGAACTACTATATTCAGCCATCAGGAAATAAGCATTGAAGAGAAAATTGAAGAAATCAAAGAAGAAAACCGTCTTCCTGAAGAAAAAGATGTAGATGACCTACCTGAATTTGCTCAAGTTCGTGATGATTTCCGTTCTGTAAGTGATAAATCAAGAGATAGCTACTTAAGAGGAATGAATGCAACCGCCTCAAATTATTCAGTAATCATTTTAACTAAAGGATTTAAAGGTGAAAACATTTCCATTAAAAATGACAATAAAACCTTTATGAACGCAATGACAATGAGTGATCTTAAATCTGGAATTGCCAAATCAGTACGTATTGAAAACAGCCAAGATCTCGTTGTTCACGACACCTTTACCGGAGGAGAAGTCACCATACTTAGCGACCATTCAAAAATGTTTAAATTCATTTATATTATGAAAAACAACGCGAATAAGGAAACCCCTTTTAAAGTTACCTTTAGCAATACTTTACGACCGGTACGCTAATGGAAAAGGGAGATTACCTCCAAGATCTTATCGAAAAAATGGCTCAATTTCTTAGAACCTTGTTGCAACAATTACTAAAAAATGAAATTCAAGCAAAGACAGCATTAGAACAAGTAAGTAGCTTCCTAAACCTTGACATCAAAAAGCTCCTTTTAGAAAACAAAGTATCGCAACGGAGTCAAATAAACACAACTGAAGGCCTTTCTTTAGAAAATCAAGAACTCTTAGCTGACTTATTTCGAGAGATTGCAAAACAAATACGTGACGAGGACCCTAATTCAGCAACTCTTTATCAAAAACTAGCACTAAACCTATATCAAAACATAGATCAAGAAAGTAAAATGTTTTCAACAGAACGTTTTCAAAAAATATCTAATTTAAAATCAACTCTTCAGCCTACTTAAATAAGCTTATAGAACCATATCTAAATAAGGGATTACAGCCAAATATCCACGTGTTTCAAAATAGGTAGATGGATTTTCTTTTGATGCCACCAAGACAAAATCTCCTCCCCAAGCACCAAGACTTTTAACTTCTCCATCAAAATCAGCAAACAAGCGCTGTTTTACGGTTTCTTGTTCAAGTACAGCACCCATCAATGACTCGTGTTCTTTGATCAAATCGCAAAAAGATTCAAAACTTACACACGCTTGCATTTCTTTTCCTAATTCTTCAATGCGATTCCCAATATCTCCTAAAGCGTTTTTCTTCTTGCGGTAATTGGCAATTGCTTCTTTACTACTCTTCTTTTGATTTAAGTAAACAAAATACAAGTTTTCTGTAAAGTTTGGCGAAAAAGTAACCGCTGTAATTTCTGGCGAGTTGCCTTGTCTTCTATAAAAAATTGGTTTGTCATATTGTGCACACGCTATGTCATAGCCACTACCTCCAAACGATTCTTCTAACAATTGAAAACCGTTAATTCCAAACCATTGAGCAACATTGTTAATCCACGTTGATGATGTTCCCAATCCCCAAATACGAGGAAAAGTTAATTCACAAGTAACATCAAAGCCTTGT
>JASLDM010000079.1 GCA_030151565.1 Flavobacterium sp.
GGCAATTCATTTCCTTTTGAATCTTGACCTTTCCATTGATTAATGTAATTTCTACCATGAGTAAAAACTTCTGTTCCATATCGATTATATATTTTAATCTCCGAAATTCCGTGAGGTGTTAAATCTAATGCATCGTTATAACCATCTCCATTCGGTGAAATTCCTTTTGGTATCGGACAGTCTTCAAAATCAATTGTAAAACTAGATTCATCCCAACAAAAAGCTTCGCCTTTACCTTCGTTTTTAGCATATACATAAATTGTAGCTGGGTCAATAATTTCCATCCCCGCATACAACTCAATACCTCCCATTTCAGAGGCCGTAAAATATCTGTTATTCAAAGACAATTCAGGCAAAATAAACTTTTCACATTGCAAAATCATATTAGGCAACACATCTGCTTTTATAGGTTCAACAATACGAACCTCAAAACTACTTTCACCATAACATCCAAATTCATTCTCTTTATAAATATACAGCCTATGTACTCCTACTTCAGAAAAATTCTCCTTACTTTCATAACGTTCACCACTCCCTAAAGCTCCTGTATAATAAGCCTCCCCATTGTTTAAAATTGGAAGTATATAATTACTACAAACTTCTACATTATCAAACTTTGGAACTAATACAGCGTCTAAAACATTTAATTCAAACGTTGAGGAATCAAAACACTTCGTATATGTATTAGTCAATTTGACAAAAATTGTTTTAGATTTCTCTGAAGTACTAAATATTTTTGGCAATCGATTAATATCCTTTCTCAAATCTTCTAAAGTCGAAAAATAAGCAACTTCATAATTATCTTCATTTAAGCTTTTAAAAATCAAGTCCTCGTTTCCAGAAAGATCAAATTGATTTACAACCCCCGTTAGACTTGGACACACATTAATTGTTTGCAATTCAGGAATACTTAAATTCTCTTTTATAAATTCAAAATTTCTTTCAAGAACATAATCTTCGCCACCACATTGTTCATAAATAACTTTTGCTGTATAAGTCGTAGACTCATCTACCGAAACATCTAACTTATCCGTAGTAGCTACCACAACACCATCTTTTAACCATTGAAATGATGCATTCGATTCTCCAGAAGGAGTAAATCTCCAAGCTTCTTCAGCAGCTTCCCAAGCACCCAAATTACGGTTTTCCGGAGTTACAGCAATTGATCCATCACTATTCTGAATTCCCAAAAGTCCCTTTCCATCATTGTGTTCTAAATTAACAGGTCTATTTTTCACATAAACTTCAATAGCATTTGTTCCCTCATACAAAACAAGCTGTGTTGTTTGAGTAGTCCCTTCCACATCTTCAGGATCGTAAGAAACCCCATATAAACCTAAATGATATATATTAAAAACCAAAGCTCTACAAGGAGCTGTTCCTAAAATCTGATAATTTACAGAGAAATCCTCTGGAGATGGATGATCTTCTGGGGTTGTTATTCCCGTAAAGACATTTTTTCTAGGGTCTAAATCTTGTAAAACTCCGAAAATAGCATCAACATATGGGGGATGATAATCCCCAACCATCCAGGTATCTGGATCCAAAGATCCTATTGGTCGACTATATGGTATTTGAGCGACATCTTTTAATTTAAAACCACTTTTGTCTCCTGGAATATATCTCCCTCCTGGCACTTTATCTTTTATACTAAAAGTTATTGCACCATTTTCTGTAATCAACAACTTGTTATAACTATTACCAAAGAAACAAAAATCAAATCCAAGCGGGATAATTTCCGACCATTTATCATCAGTCTTTAATTCAATAGCACCACCACCTACAAATGGAAAAGGCGGGGCATAGTCAATTGCCGCAACATCATAACTACTAGTTGACTTTAAGTCTAAATAACTCGCGTCAAGAGTAACTGGTACAGGATTAGGATCACATAACACATATTTGTCATCTTCATTAGGTTCTGCACCAATAACGTCAACTGAAATACTTGGACATGCTTGTGGATTGAATATAGAAAATTTACCCGGCCCTTCTAATAAACCAAAATCATCTTCTCCACAAATAGGTCTTACATAAAATTTAAAAAAAGTATCCTCTTCTATATCAATAACAGTATAAAAAGGATTTGAGGTTCTAATACCTACCGAAGTTGGAGTAGGTGCCGGTTGTTCAATTCTCAATACAAAAACCTCCCATTCTGTTTCTACTCCCTTCGGAACCCAAGTAAGACGAATATCTTTAGAGCTCTCTACTCTATATGCTTTTAAATCCGTAACTGCAGGGCAAGAAATTTTAGATATTTGAATATTATCTACCGCTGCAGGTGGCTGATTTCCAGCATTCGAATCATTTTTCCATTCAAAAACCAAACGTATATTTTGCCCCGCATAAGCAGATAAATCAACAATAACATTTTGAGTTGTAAATTCCGAAACTCCAAAATAATAATCTAATCCTAATTTAAATCGACTACCTTCTAAAGCTGTAATAGCAGTACCAGCTTGAGGAATATAATCTAACGGCACAATCCAAACATTCATAAAATCAGATGGATTTACAGTACTTCCTTCTCCTTTTGAATGCCAATCAAATATAAATGACGCTTCTACAATATCCGAATCTAAGGCTAAATCTCTAAAAGCATGTGAAACTTGTCCACCAGGAGTACCGAGAGTATACGTATTTGATACCCCATCGTTGTTTGAAATATAAAGAGCTTTGGTTCCCGCTGTAGCAACTGCAGTTCCTACTTCCCATCTATTCGTTTTATCATTATTAAAAGTCCACTTTATTTCAGACTCAAAGCTTTCAATAAAAGGCAAAGTATGAGGTATTTGTTGTGTAGTAAATATTGATGGACCAGACCATCCACTGTAACTTGTATCACTACATCTAGAACGCACCCAAGCATAATAACGAGTTCCCGCAACTAAATCAGTAACTTGAGTTGATGTCCCAGTTACATTCGTCTGTGCAGGCACCACCTCATCACCAGGCAAGAGATTCTCCGTACTTACATAAACCTCATAACTAGATGGAGCAGTAACTGATGCGTCCCAACCAATCAATGCTGTCGTCTGTGTTAATTCTGAATTAACAATTGCTTTGGGAGCCTTACAGTCGTTTTTTGCAATTACGATATTGTCAATTGCAGCGGGTGGCTGAGTACCTGAACCCGAATCATTAATCCATTCAAAAACCAAACGCATCGATTGTCCTTGAAAAGCAGAAGCATCAAAAGATAAGTATTCTCTAACAAAACTAGCCTTATCTGCAAAGTCTTTATTACCCAACTTAATAATGGTTTCCGATTCAGACAATTTTGTCCCTGCAACAGGTGTTTCAGAAGTCGGAATTATCCATACACGAAAATAATCGTATGAAAAAAAACCACCCTCTGCTATTGCTCTCCAATCAAAAGAGATTTCTATCTCAGATACATTTAATGGTATAGAGAAGTCTTTATAAGCAAAGGAAACTTGTTTTAAACTCACATCATAGGTATTTGTCGCCCCGTTATCTTTAGAAATATATAACGACTTCGTACCTACTCCTGCACTGACGGCTGTACCTACAACCCATTGATTATTTACATCGTTTACAAAATTCCAAGTTGAAGCACCTTCAAAGTCTTCAGAAAAAATAATTCTCGATACAGGCTCATCGAGAAAAAATGCATTAAAAAAAGCAGCCTTAAAAGCTACTTCTGGAGCATACGATTTAGTTCGCCAAACAGAACTATCATTAAAATTTGTAAAGGCGAAACTCTTTTGAATTAAAAACAGAAAAAAAATTCCGTAAAATAAAAAAGATGGCTTTTGTTTCATAATTGTTGTCGATTTTTAAAAGTTGCAAAGGTATATCATTTGCATAAAATTATATTAACATTATGAAACAAAAAAGCCCCGATTTATTCAATCGGGGCCTATATATTAAGAACTTATTACTTTTTCAAAATGATAAATTCAGATCTTCTATTTATTGCAAACTCTTCTTCAGTACAATTATCACCACAATCAATTTTCGGTGAACTCTCTCCGTACCCTTCAGATTCTAAGCGATACGCATCAATCCCTTTGGATAAAATATATTGCTTAGTCGTTGTTGCACGCTGTTGTGATAATTTTAAATTGTAAATATCACTTCCACGAGAATCTGTATGCGATTTAATCTTAATACGCATATTTGGATGACGCTTCATTACTTGAACCAATTTATCTAATTCAAAAGCACCTTCACGCGTAATATTACTACGATTAAATTCAAAGTAAATATCCCCTAATAAGATTTCTTCCGTTAAGATAATCACTTCAATAGGACGAAGTGTTACATCAATCTTCTGACGTCCTCCTTTGTGCAATGGAACTTCAATCACTTTACTTTCAAAATCTTCTTTCGATACGTGTAAATTAAAAAACTTATTACAATCTACTACATACTCAACAATACCTCTAGAGTCTGATTCTTTTGTTTCAATTAAGTTTTTATAATCATCAAAAATATCAACTTTTACACCTTCAAGAACTTCTCCTGTTTTTTCATTTGTAACCGTAACATACATTTCAGTATTACACACTGGAATTGCTTTATAAATATCATCTCTTCCTACACGATTAGTTGAGAAAAATCCAATATTTTTTGAAGGATAAAAGGAAAAAGAAAAATCATCTTTTGCTGTATTGATAGGAGCTCCTAAATTTTTAGGTTCTGCTTGTGGGATTTCTAAGTCTACCACATAAATATCTAAACCACCAAATCCTTTACGCGCGTCTGAAGCAAAGTACAACTTATTATCAGCAGAAATAAAAGGAAATGATTCACGTCCTTCGGTATTCACTTGTCCCCCCATATTCAAAGGCACACCATAACTCCCATCCTCGTGAACAGCTACTTTCCAAATATCCATTCCTCCTGATGTTCCTGGCATGTCAGAAGCGAAATACAAAGTTTTCCCATCAGCACTTAAACTAGGATTACTTACAGAATAATCTTTTCCATTGAAAGGAACCGCTTCAATATTTGACCATTTATCTCCTTTTTTTGTAGCTCGGAACAAACTTACTTTCCCAAGTTTAATACGTTTCTTTTTATTATTAACATAGTTACCTTCTCTAAAGCTTTCTGTTGCAAAAAACATAGTTTTCCCATCAGCACTTACTGTAGCAGGACCATCGTGATATTGCGTATTAATTTCTGAAACTGCTTCAACATCCGTCAAAGGATCATTAGCATTTTTATATTTTGCACGATACAAATCAAGATATGGTTGATCATCCCATCCGTAAGTTTTTCCTTTACCTGCTCTATTAGATGTAAAATACAAAGTATCATGCGCCGTTAAAAAAGCACCGAAATCAGATCCTCTTAAATCATTTATTCCTGTATCCTCAAAAGTAAAAAGCTCTTCTTGGCTACGCAATCTTGGAATGTAATCTGGATCCCTTTGAAATGCAATCGCACGTTGATCATCCGGAGCCATTTGAGCAAACTTCTTCATGATCTCATTAGACGTATCATAACGCCCACTTGCTTTAAGCATTTGAGCATAACGATAGTAGATCTCTGAATCTAAAGTTGGATCTTTTTCAATCGCTTTTCCATAATACTTAGCTGCTTCAACAGTGTTGAATACATTGTAATAACAATCTGCTAATTGTAAATGTATATAGTTATCGGTTTTAACTCCACGAACCATTTTTTGATATGCTGCTGCTGCATCAACAAATTCATAGTTCTTGTAATGTTCATCTGCAAGCTCCAAAGGAGTTTTCATTTTTTGTTGGGCATGTCCAAAAAAAACAGCTCCAGCAAAAAAAAGGCTTATATAAAATTTCTTCATAATTAAGGTTGTTTTAATGTTGCTTTCGTTTAGAAATATCTTGGAGAACTAGATACTTTTCTAGAAAAATAGATATCATATAAAAGCATAAATTCATGCGAAGCTTTTCCTTTTACTTTCAAATCAGACATCACGTGATCATATGCATATCCAACACGCAAATTCGGAAGTACACGGTAATTAACCATACCTCCAATAGCATCATCTAAACGATATGTTGCTCCAACTTCAAACTTATTCATGAATAATGCATTAAATGAAACATCAAATGAAACAGGTGCATTCATTGCATATTTAACCATTGCTGATGGTTTTAATTTCAACTGATCATTAACATCGAAAACATATCCCCCAGTTAAGAACATATGAATCTCTTGCGTTCCAAAGTTCTTCCCATCATAGTTCAAATAATTTCCTTTAAGTATATTCGGGACTCCTAATCCAACATAATAATTTTCTGTATAATAATACGCTCCCAAACCTACATTAAACAAAGTCGATTTCTCATCTTTTGAAAAAGCTGGATCATTTTTATCTGGTACAAACTCACTTCCAATTTCAGAAAACAGGTTTACATCGTGCATCGTTACACCTGCCTTTAAACCCAATGCCAATTTATGAGGTCCACCTAAGTCTAAGGTATACGAGAAGTCTCCATAAATGTTATTCTCTTTTACAGGTCCAATTTTGTCTGTTAAAGCTGTTAACCCTAATCCTACATTTTTTCCAACACGTTTGTGTCCGAATAACGTAGTTGTAACTGGAGCACCGTCCAACCCAACCCATTGTCTACGATGTAAAGCTCCTAAAGATAATGCCTCTGTAGATCCTGCATATGCGGGGTTAACTACACTTTGATTATACATATACTGCGAATAATGCGGGTTTTGCTGTCCCTGCATCTCTGTTACAAATAAGAAAGCGGCAAACGCTACTAAATATATTCTCTTCATAATTTGTTGTTTTAATATTGAGAAACATAGCTGACGCTCAAATCGAACGTCAGCTATGCTTAGGTATTATTTATTTATTTGAA
>JASLDM010000093.1 GCA_030151565.1 Flavobacterium sp.
TTTTTTTACTAAATATTTATGAGATAATATTGTTTGTCTTATATTTATGTCAATATGACAGCTGCTTTTTTTGGCTTACTGTTTGTATTGTATGAGTTATATAAACTTTATAAGATTTTAATTTATGATTTGGATATTAATGATTGTAATGATGCTTGCAAGTTGGTTTGTAGGTTATCGTTTAAAAAGTAAATTTGAGCACTATTCTAAATTACAATTGCAAAATGGGATGAGTGGTGCCGAGATTGCTCAAAAGATGTTATTGGATCATGGTATACGAGATGTAAGAGTGATTTCAACTCCAGGTAGACTAACAGATCATTACAATCCTATGGATAAAACTGTAAATTTGAGCGAAGCTGTTTATAATGAAAGAAATGCTGCTGCTGCTGCTGTTGCTGCACATGAAGTAGGACATGCTGTACAACATGCTGTTTCTTATCGTTGGTTAACTATGCGTTCTAAATTGGTGCCAGTAGTAAGTCTAGCTTCAAATGTAATGCCTTGGATTTTATTAGGAGGTGTTTTAATGTTGCAAAGTTTTCCACAGTTATTGCTAATTGGAATAGTTTTATTTTCGCTTACAACACTTTTTTCTATTGTTACTTTGCCCGTAGAGTATGATGCTAGTAATCGTGCCTTAAAATGGCTTCAAAATAAGAATATGGTTACGCAGGAAGAGTTTGCAGGAGCAAAGGACTCTTTAAGTTGGGCTGCGCGTACTTATGTAGTTGCAGCATTGTCATCGATAGGTACTTTATTATATTACGTAATGCTCTACATGGGTAGAAGAGAATAATTGTTTTAGATTTTTTTAAATTGTGTGAACTCGCCTAAATGGCGAGTTTTTTTATAGGATTAAGATCTCGATCATTAGTGGAATGTGGTCTGATATTTTTCTAGCTTCTTTGATTTCTTCAAAGTCTTCAAAGAAATAAATGGGCTCCGTTTTTCTTAATTCTATTTTTGTAGAATTGTAATAAAAGTTATCATAATTAGAGGCCAGGCAATCATTGTTAATACATTTTTGGCGGAGTGTTGTTTTTTGATTACTAAAAGCAGGTTTATACCCAGCTTTTTTCAAGGGGTTAAATACAGAATGATGTTCAGGAATATTAAAGTCTCCAAGGAATATGATATTATCTTTTGGGTAATGGGATGGAAATAACTTGAAGTATTTGATTTCCCTTTCAGGTTGCTTTTTTTTGGGCAGTGCATGAAAATTGACTAGCGTAAAGTTTTTATTTTTATGCGTAAAGGTCGCTACATAGGGTTCTCTTTCTATGCTATCTTTAAAGATAGGTTCTAAAAAAGGTTTTTTAGTTAATTTTACGCTTGATTTTTTCCAGATGAAAGCATAGCGTTCAGAATGGTAAGGGGAACTTTTAGTAGGGCTACTTAAAGAATATTCCCATGAGAATCCTGATACTCGATTGAGTTCGTCGTGAATTTTTGATAATGCTTTTGCTCCATTTGGATTTATAACGATTTCTTGGATAGCTATAAGATCGATTTCTTTAAGTTTGTTTGCGATATAAATTAATTCATCATCTGTTTTGCTTGATCCTAGATTATTTAAATTCCACGTAGCGATTTTAACCTGGCCAACTATGCTGGGAGTTATAAAGAAAAGTATAAGTAAATAAGACAGACTTCGCATTTTAAGTTTTGAGCTAAAATACATTATCCATTCTTATGGAACTAATTAAGTTTTATTAATTGTAGAAAGGTAGATTATAATATAAAAAAAAACCACTTCGGAATGAAGTGGTTTTTAAGTTGTTATTTTTTTATAATTTTCTTTACTAGTTTATTTTTTCCGTCTTTTATAGTTACAAGATAAATTCCAGCTTGTAAGTTTCCAACAGATAACTCAGTTCTAAATGAAGAAGAAACAGGGGTAAACGCCTCGGTTTGTATTAAACGACCTCTTAAATCGTGAATTTCAATTGAGATTTCTTTCGAATTATTTGTATTAAATTCGACAGTGAAGTTATCGTAAGTAGGGTTTGGATACAGTTTGAATGAGTCTAATGCATTGTCATCTATAGATGCTGTTCCTCCAACTACGCTAAATCTTTTGCTAACGGCATAGTAAATGTTTCCAACTGGTTCAATTAAGATTCTTGCTTGAATTGTATTGAATCCTGGAACAATAACTTCTTCTTGACCATCGTTAGGTGTGTTTTCAACAAGTGTTATAAAGTTTAAGCCATTGTCATCAGAAAACTTAATGTTTACATGCGATGTATTAATTCCATTAGCTGTAGTACCTGCAACATTCCATTGTACTGTCTGTGATGTACCTGCTTGCCACTGCTCATTTCCTGAATTAGGATAAGTTATGATGAAAGGTCCTGTATTTTGTACTTTTACTTTAACATCATCAAAATTAGTTTGACCTCCCAAAGTAGGATTATTATCTCTAACGAAAAAACGGAAATTCAAATGACGTTCTACAGAAGGTAATACTTCCCATTTAGGTGAAAAACCAAGTAGTACGTCTTTAAAATTCGGGAAATATCTTCTTGTAGATGTTGTAGGAGACATATACATAAAGTTAGGTCCTTTAGTAGCGTTAGCCAATGGAGGTTGTGTCGAAATTTCGATATCCGTTTGCTCCCAAGAATAAGTAAGACTACTTTGGTTGTTTGAATCAGTAGCTGAACCATCTAAGTAAAAAGGAGTGCTTTTAGGAATAACTTTATCAATACCAGCATTTGCTACTGGTGCAGGGTTATTATTTGAAGTGTTTACAGAACAATTTCCAGCAGTTGAAATAAATTTCCCAATTTGTTCAACACTTATACTATGGAAAAAGGGATCTGACTTCAATCTGACATTTATATTGCCCTCACCTTGGTCAGGTGGACAAACTCCTGCGTAAGCCATAATAGTATTTCCACTTCCTGGTTCTACAGATGTTGTATTACTTCTGTTGTTAGCACAAGAACTATTAAATGTGTGAAAGGCACCGAATTGGTGGCCCACCTCGTGTGCTACAAAGTCCACGTCATATGGATCTCCTACAGGTGCAGAAGAACCAGTAACTCCCATTGCTTTTCGAGAATTGTCACAAGGTACATTTACTCCAGCTAATCCACCAGCTCCAGTACTTACTGTATGTCCTATGTCATAATTCGGAGCGCCAATAATTTTATTAATAACAGTTTGACTTTGCTCAATTAAAATGTTTGCGTCAACGTTATTGAAATTGTCTGAGTCAATAAATATTAATTTATCATTATTGTCAATTAAATTCATATGTATAGCATGGTCTCTTTCAAAAATAAAATTTACTCGAGTCATGGTTGTTGCCATTGCAGCAAGAATTGCCGCTTTCTTTTGTTGCTCATTACTTGTTGGGATCCCTGCAGCTTGCGCAGCAGCTAAGTGAAAGGCAGCATATTCAACAGTACAAGCCATCGCTAAACGATATTCACGGTATTTGCCTTGGCTATTTAATACCGTTTTATTTAAGGCAGATGTTGTTTCGTTGTAAATTTGTTCAATTTCAGTATTATCTGTCAGACAGTTAATAGGATTTTTTTGATCAATGTTTTCGCGATTGTAAACGATATAGTTTTTAAGATCTTTGGTATAAGTATCAATATATGATGTACCATTTTTAGGATCGTATTGAATTGCATGAAGACCGAATGGTGTAATACTAAATCTAATGCTTGCATTTCTATCTTTAGCTCCTTTACCTAAATAAGACTTTATATTTGGGAACTTTTCCGCTAAACCGCGTTCCATGATAGGTGCATCGAATATTTCATAAGAAACAAGTTCTCCTTCTGAGTTAGGAAATGATACAATAACGGTAGAATTGCTCTGTGTTTTGAAGTTTGGAGCTTTCTCTAAGCTATTTTTAAGCTTGTTTAAATCAATATTAAAAACCTGGTAATCAGTAGGAAGGGCAACGCGATCCATTTTTTCTATTCTAGAAACTTCTCTATCAGAGCTAGATTTCCAAGCGTTTTGTTGCGAATGTCCCCAAGAGAAAACAGCAAAAGCAAGTATGCTCCAAAGATATTTTTTTTTCATAATATTGATTTTTTTTTGATGAATTGTTTTGTGGATAAAATTGATATTTCGGCATAAAGTTATTAAATATGATTATAAAACCAATTTTTTTTTAAATAAAAATAATTTTAACTAGATTGTTATAGCTGTGGTTTATAAAATTTTAATAGTAAGATTCTGTTTTTCTTATTAGTTCTAAAATCTTAAATTTGTAAAAAAATCAAATTGAAAACATTTTCTTCTTTATACGATTTCCATTCTGAGAAAAAAACAGTAGTCACTTTAGGAACTTTTGATGGTGTACATCTTGGGCATCAAATGATTATTGAAAAACTAGTGTCTGCGGCACATGATTTTGACGCAGAAAGTTTAGTACTAACTTTTTTTCCACATCCAAGAATGGTTTTAGGTCAAGACCATTCGATTAAGTTACTAAATACTCTTGAAGAGAAGAAAGAATTATTGAAACGCTTTGGGCTAGATAATTTGGTTGTCCATAAATTTGATGAAGCTTTTTCACAACTGAGTGCAGAGTCATTTGTTAAAGATGTATTGGTTCGGCAATTCAATATTGGAAAAATAATTATAGGTTATGATCATCGTTTTGGAAAAAATAGAACGGCTGATATTTCCGATCTAAAAGCTTTTGGTACTAAATATGGTTTTGAAGTTGAAGAAATTTCAGCACAAGAAATAGATCATGTTTCTATTAGTTCAACCAAGATTAGAAAGGCTCTAGGGGAAGGAGAAGTTGCATTAGCAAATGAATATTTGGGATATGATTATTTCTTTTCTGGAAACGTAGTTCATGGAAAAAAGTTGGGTAGAACATTAGGCTTTCCCACTGCAAATATTAAGCTAGAAGAAAACTATAAGTTGATTCCTGAAAATGGTGTTTATATTGTTTCATCTAGGATTGAAGGTGAAATAGTAAAAGGAATGATGAGTGTAGGAATCAATCCAACATTTAGAGAGCATCCTCATACAATTGAAGTGAATTTTTTAGATTGGGAAGGCGATCTTTACGATCAAAAAATTAAAGTAGCTGTACATGAAAGGATACGAGATGAGAAAAAATTCGATACCTTAGAAGATTTAGTTGCAGAACTTAAGCAAGATGAACAGTGTACAAGAAAATACTTTATAGATTATCATGATAAAGAAAGCTTTAGAACCCATAGATAATGCCCCATTAATTGTTTTTAGAATTATTTTTGGATTCCTATTCGTTTGTGAATCATTTGGCGCTATTTTAACAGGTTGGGTCAAGACGAATCTGGCCGAAACCCAAATGACTTTCTCTCATATATTTGTTGAATGGCTTCAACCTTTGCCAGGAAATGGGATGTACTATTATTTTGTAGTAATGGGAATTGTCTCTTTGTTTGTAATGCTGGGTTATCGTTATAGGCTTAGTATTGTTTTATTGACTTTGCTTTGGGCAGGGGTTTACTATATGCAGAAAACGTCTTATAATAATCATTATTATTTGATGTTAATAATAAGTATTTATATGTGCTTTATGCCTGCAAATCGATATGCGGCATTAGATGTCAAACAGCAAAGAGTTCAGGAAAGTTTGTCAATGCCTCGGTTGATTTCTTGGATTTTTATATTTCAAATTGCCGTAGTCTATTTTTATGGAACAATTGCCAAGTTTTATCCTGATTGGTTGGACGGTACTTTTGTTTCTTTATTATATTCTGGAATAGATGCACCAGAAACGTTAAGAAATATCTTCACACAGCCTTGGTTTTATTTAACGATTTCATACTTAGGAATTATTTTTGATGGGCTTGTTGTAATATTGTTGCTTTGGAAGCGAACGCGTACACTTGCGGTTATTGCGTCTTTAGTATTTCACTTGTTCAACTCAATAACGTTGCAAATTGGGATATTCCCGTATTTTGCATTGAGTTTTGCCTTGTTTTTTTATGAACCAGAACAAGTTCGAAATCTTTTTTTTAAGAGAAAGCCAAAAACTCTCGATGTCTCTACTCAGTTTCAGTTACCACAATGGCAATGGTATGTTTTAACCGTTTTTGCTGTTGTGCAAATAGCACTGCCATTACGCCATTATCTTATTAAAGGAGATGTGTTATGGACTGATGAGGGGCACAGACTTAGCTGGCGTATGATGCTACGTTCACGTAGTGGGTATACTTATTTTGATGTTGTTGAGAAGCAAACAGGAATAAGAACTCAATATCCTTTGAATGATATTTTAACTCCAAAACAACGCAATCGACTATCTAGTCCTGATATGATTTGGCAGATGGCACAAGTAATTAAGCGCGAATATGAAGCAAAAGGAATTGAGGTTGCTGTGTATGCTGATAGTTGGGTATCAATAAATAATAGAGAATATAGTCGATTTACAGATGCAACAGTTGATTTAGCTGCGGTATCTTGGAACTATTTCGGACATAACGAATGGGTGTTGACTAAGCCGTTTTAAAGAGATGCTTGTTCTTTTTGATAATAATGTAAGCTAAGGTTGTGGTTGTTAAATTGGGCGTAGCTATAATAACCAATCCAATCACCTAAATTTACATATTTACTAGTATTGTTTAAGTCAAGAATCATCGGTAAATGACGATGTCCAAAAACAAAATAGTCATAGTGCTTTGTTTCAAGTTTTTTCTTTGCATAAAGCACAAGCCACTCCTTATCTTCTCCTAAAAAGGTCACATCTTCATCTCCAGAAATTAGCTTGTTTTTTACGGATAGATACTGACCTAACTTTACTCCAAGATCTGGATGTAACCAACGAAACAGCCATTTAGCAAATGGATTAGTAAAAACCTTTTTCATTCTTTTGTAGCCATAATCTCCAGGACCTAAGCCGTCTCCGTGACCGATAAAAAAATCAGATCCATTGATGTTGAATGTTTTGGGTTCCTTAAAAACAGGAATGCCTAATTCTGTTTCAAAATAATCCTGCATCCATAAATCGTGATTGCCTATAAAGAAATAAATGGGAATGCCAGCGTCTTTCATTTGCGCTAATTTTCCTAAAATTCGTACAAAGCCTTTTGGAACAACTGTTTTGTATTCGAACCAAAAATCAAAAAGATCTCCTAATAAGAAAAGTGCTCCCATATCCGCTTCTTTTTCTTGAAGCCACTGTAAAAAGAGTGCTTCACGAGGCAAGCTTGCATCGCGGGTTGGAGCTCCAAAATGATGGTCTGAGCTAAAATAAATTGTCTTATCGGTTTGTATAGTAAAGTCCAAGATCTATAGATTGTCAGATTGATACCATTCTGCGTAAGAAGATTCTGTTTCTTGTAGGCGTAAAGAGAAAAGCTCAATACCTTCAGGTAAGCGATCACCTATTTTTTTTGCAAAATCAATAACCATATTTTCACTCGTCGGTTGATAATCGACTAAAATAACATGATGTCCACGATCTGCCAATTCTTTAGCTAATTCTACATGAGGAGTATTTTTATTGAAAACTGTTGCGTGATCAAAAACATCGACAACTTCTTCTTTTACAATTTTTTTTAAATCTCCAAAATCGATAACCATTCCAAACTTTACATTGGAAGCATCTGTTAAAGGTGTACCGATTACAGTTACTCCTAATTTATAACTGTGTCCATGTACATTACGGCATTTTCCGTCATAACCATAAAGTGCGTGACCAGTTTCAAATGTGAATTGTTTGGTGATTCTAATTTTAGGCATAATATAAATTTTCAGCAAATTTACTAAAAATATCAAGAGGGTACTTGCTATTCTTTTTAAAGATGAAGTTTCCAGCGATACTAAAGGCATCGCTGGTTTATTTTATTTTTGTTTAAACTGCAATAATGCTTTTTTGGTAAAGTCAGAAAGGACTAATCTTCCAGAAATGGCTGCTCGATTAGCTAATAATTGATCCCAATCTTCAGTCCCTTCCCAAAGAACTTTTTTCATTTCTGAAAGCGCTTCAGGGTTATAGGCTGCTAATTGTTTGGCAAAAGAAATTACTTTTTCGTCTAGTATTTCTGTTGTATCGCAAACTAAAGCATATAATCCATGTTCAGCAGCCCATTTTGCAGACTTCCATTCTTGTGCAGCAAGAGATAATTCTGCAACAGCCGTTTTACCAATTTTTCTAGATACTGCAGGCTCAATAACAAAAGGACCTATGCCTATTGCTAATTCAGAAAGTTTTATAGAAGCTTTATCGGTTGCAAAACAATAGTCACAAGCTGCTGCTAAACCAACACCTCCTCCAACAGTTTTTCCGTGAATGCGTCCTACAAATAGTTTTGGACTTTTTCGCATAGCGTTGATAACGTTAGCAAATCCAGAGAAAAAACGATCACCAGTTGGTAAATCTTCAATTTGTAAAAGCTCATCAAAAGAAGCACCTGCGCAGAAAGCTCCTTCTCCTTCACTTTTGAGTATAATTACTTGTATATCTTCACGGCTATTTAAATCTTTAATAGTTTGTGTAAGTAGTGCTAATTGCTCACTAGGAAAGGAATTACTTGCTGGGTGAAAAAAGCTTATTGTTGCGTATCCAGCGCTTAGAGTTACATCTACTGTACCTGTAGCGGTGTTTTGTGTATTCATAATTTTAAAGTTTTTCCAAAAATAGAACTTTTTAAAAGATTTTGTAAGACTTGTGATTACTTATAATTTTCGATGGGGTAAAGAGATGTGAATTATAAGATCTTTGGTAGTGCAATTAAAAACAAAAAGTGCCTGTTCACAAGGAAAGGCACTTTAGATTTGTTTTTTATATCTCAATTAGATAGACAATACATTATATCCGTTTTCTTGTAATTGGAACATGTATTTATGTGCATTTGGAGTTCCTTTAATGTATGGATTAATAGTACTCATTTCTACACCATATACTTTCATTGCAAACTCACAAACGATTAATTTTACACCGAATTTTTCAGCAGCTTTATAAGCTTCTTGAAGGTCAGGATCTTTAGCTAGATCTTGAACCATTTGTCCCATGATTACAATTTCAAAAGATGCATTAGGGTTAGACTGCATAATTTCAGTTCCTGTCATAATTGAACTTCTTAAGTTCTTTACAGACTGAACAAGGATAGCGAATTTTTTACCCTCTACTTTTTGTTCTGTTGCTACACTAGCGTCATTTGCTGCATGGGTAGTTTGTGAAAAACCTAAGAAAGCAACACAGGCAATTAAAAATAATTTTTTCATTTTATTCTTTTTTTAAACGTTTTTAAATATTCTTTGATATCGAGAAAAGATTTTTCCGTTTATAGGAGGAGGATCAATTCGGTTAATATCTGGGGGTGAATGGATGTCAATCTTAAAAAAATAAGCATTTGAAACTTCAGATGTTTTTGAGAAAATGGTGTTTAGCATTACTTGTGCTAAGAAATAATTTTCGCAAGGAATTTCTAAAGGCTTCAAATTACTTTTTTTTGATGCAGATGAGAAAGTTTGCATTGCGTTTTCACTCGAAACTCTATTGTTACATGCGCGTTGATAACATACACTTTGTTTTTTAAGCGTCCCTTCTGTTGTAGAAAGGAGAATTTGCGGAGCAAAATATGCCGCAAAAACGAGTGTTAGTAACCAAGCAATATAAGATACTTTTCTTTTCATCTAGGGCAAACTTAGCCCGAATTAGGGTAAAGGTCAGTTACAAATGTTACAGAGTAGTTTTTTGGAAAGTTTTATTTTTGTTTAAAAGAAATTATGATGAAAAAAATAATAGTCTATTTTAAGTCGTGGACAATTATGCGTTATCTACGTTTGGGATTGGGAGTTGCTTTTCTATTTGAAATGTTTAATTCTCAAATTTGGATTTTAGGAATTGCAGCTGCTTTTTTCTTTCTTCAAGCATTTTTTAATTTTGGATGTACCACAAACCAATGTGCTGTGAGGCAGTCCAAAAATGATTAAGAGTTTTTTTGATTAATTATATGTTAAAGAAAAGCGTGTGCTCAACAAGGAGCGCACGCTTTATTTTTTAGACCTAAGCCCAGTTTGTTATTCTGGATCATTGACTCTTTCTGATTTTCTGTCTTTTAGATTTTGTTTCAACATTTCGCTTTGTTCCGAAAACTCCAAACGAGATAAGTTTATATAATCTTCTAGATTGTGTACGTGTTTAGAAAGTTTACGTAAAGATTCTCTATCACTTTTAATAAACAATTCACTTTGCGTTGTAGCTTCGGTATGACTAAGACCTAATTTTTCAAGCATAACGCCCCCTACATATACAGCAGAGAAAAAGGTTTCTCTATAAACCTCCGTGATACCATCTCTTAAGTATTCGTAGGCATTATGACGATTTTTAGCACGGACAATTAATTCTGTGTTCGGATAGTTTTTACGTACTAAATCTACCAATTGTTGATTTAATTCTGGAGGATCCATTGCTGCGATAATATAATCGGCATCACCAGCATCTACAGATTCCAAAATATTGATTTGAGTAGCATCCCCGTAATAAACATTAAATCCTAATTTTCTTAAATATTCTACTCTTACTGGATCATTGTCTAAAACTAAAATAGGAACTCCATTTGCTTGTAATAGACGGCCGATGGTATTTCCAAAATCTCCAAAACCTGCAATAATTATTTTCTTTTTGGCACTGATGCTTGAATCTGATAAATCATCGTATGGTTGTGGCTTTTCTGTAGATTTTAATCCAAAGTAAGGAGAAATCCATTTTTCATTTAATACCAGTAAAATAGGTGTAACGACCATTGATAAGGCTGTGGTTGCTAAAAGTAAATCATACCATTCCTGATCGATGATTCGAATTGTTTTGCTCAGAGCTAAGATTACAAAGGCAAATTCTCCTACTTGTGATAATAGTATAGCAAAAAGAAAATTTTGATCTCTTGAGAATTTTTTAATTTTACCAATAGTGTAAAGTACAGCAGCTTTGATCAGCATAATTCCAGAAACTAAACCGGCAATTTTAAGCGGTTCATTAATAATGATTCCGAAGTTTATGGTTGAGCCAACCGCAATAAAAAAAATACCTAAAAGCAGAGCTTTAAAGGGTTCTATATCACTTTCTAGTTGATGCTTAAAAGGGTTGTTCGCTAGTACAACTCCTGCGATAAAGGCGCCTAATGCAGGACTTAAACCAACAGCTTGCATTAATAAAGAAACTCCAATTACAAGCATTAATGCAGATGCTGTGAAAATTTCTCTAACTTGAAGTCTTCCAATTGAATTGAATAATGGATTTACAATGTAGTTTCCAACAAAGAAAATTAGAGCAATAGCTCCTAATATTGCCAATGTTTTCATGAAAACAGGAGTACCATCTAAAAGTGTTTGTTGTTCTCCGCTAACTTCAATAGTGCTGTTTGCAGCAAGTAATGGGATAATGGCTAGAATAGGGATAACCATAATATCCTGGAAAAGCAAAACGGCAAAACTTGATTTACCAGCGTTGGTTTTCGTTAATCCACGTTCGGAAATAGTTTGCAATATAATTGCAGTAGAAGACATAGTGGTGATAAAACCGATGGTTAATGAAGTAGCGAATGATTGGTTGAGTAGAAAAACTCCAATTAATGTTATGATTACTGTTGTTCCTGCAATTTGTAACCCTCCTAAACCGATGATTTCATTTTTCATCTTCCAGAAATCTTTAGGATCCAATTCCAAACCTACTATGAAAAGCATCATAACAACTCCAAATTCTGTAGCGTGCATAATGTCTGCTCCATCTTTTCCTACAAAACCTAATACAAATGGGCCAATTAATACTCCAGCTAATAGATATCCTAAAACCGAACCCATTCCCAGTTTTTTAGATATTGGAACGCAGATTACTGCGGAAAATAAAAATATAAATGCTTGTAATAAGAAGTCGCTCATTTGTTTTCTTTTATTGATAATTTACCTCTAAAGAAAGGAAGAAGAGTGTGTTAAATTTTGTATCAAAATAGGTTTATTCTCTTCTCTTTTTTTAAGGCATAGCTTTCTACAAAGTTAAATATTTGTGTAAACAACAAACGTAAAAAAGTAAAAAAAACCATTTTTAATTATCAATTAGCATTTTATTAATTACGTATTTTTGTATAACACTTAATTAGATGGAGCGCAAGATTATTCATATCGATATGGATGCTTTTTATGCATCTGTGGAGCAATTAGATTTCCCAGAGTTACGCGGGAAACCAATTGCTGTTGGAGGAAGTGAACTTCGAGGTGTGGTGTCTGCTGCGAGTTACGAGGCACGGAAGTTCGGAGTTCGAAGTGCAATTAGCGGTACTTTGGCCAAGAAATATTGCCCAGAATTAATCTTTATGCCTCTTCGATTTCCTCGTTACAAGGAGGTGTCGAATCAGATTCGAAAAATCTTTTTAGAATATACAGACTTGGTTGAACCGTTGGCTTTAGACGAAGCTTTTTTAGATGTTACGGAAAATAAAAAGGGCAATCCGAGTGCTACTTTAATAGCACGTGAAATCAGACAGAAAATCTTTGAGAAAACAGGATTAACTGCGTCGGCAGGAATTTCTATAAATAAGTTTTTGGCCAAAATTGCTAGTGATTATAATAAACCAAATGGACAGAAAACGATTAATCCAGATGAAGTGCTCCCGTTTTTAGAGCAATTAGAGATAAAAAAGTTTTTTGGAATCGGAAAAGTTACTGCAGATAAAATGTACCGTTTGGGGATTTTTACAGGAAAAGACTTAAAGCAAAAGTCAGAAGAGTTTTTAACAACTCATTTCGGAAAATCGGGGAAACATTATTATCAAACGGTCCGTGGGATTCATTTATCTCCGGTTCGACCAAATAAAAAAATCAAATCTGTAGGAACGGAACGGACTTTTGAAGAGAACTTGAGTTCTGAGATTTTTATAGTCGAAAAACTAGAATTTATCACCTCAGATTTAGAAGGCCGATTAAAAAAGTATAAAGTTTCAGGAAAGACGGTTACTCTAAAAATAAAATATTCCGATTTTAGTCAGCAAACGCGAAGTATCACATTACCTTATTTTATATCCGATAAGAGCCTTCTTTTAGATCAAGCAAAAGAATTATTATATCAAGAAAAATTAAAAGATTCTGTACGGTTAATTGGCGTTTCTGTATCAAATCTTAATTCTGAGCAAAAGAAAAAAGAAGTTGTTGCAGTTCAACTTCGATTTGATTTTTAGTGTTTTTACCTCCTAAGCCTCGTTCGTTTTTTTTATGTTTGTATTTAAATTGATAAAAAAATGATACAACCACCATTTTTAAAAGCAGGTGATACTGTAGCAATAGTTTGTACTGCTCGTAAGTTTAGTCTTGAAGAGGCTCAACCCGCAATAGAATTACTTCATAGTTGGGGACTTAAAGTTTTATTGGGGAAAACTATAGGCTTGGATAATTATCAATTAGGTGGTTTAGACGCAGAACGAAGTGCGGATTTTAATGATGCATTGGCTAATCCAGAAGTTAAAGCTATTTGGTGTGCTAGAGGAGGATATGGTTCTGTACGAATTATTGATTCAATCGATTTTGATTTACTTCGTAAAAACCCAAAATGGGTGATTGGTTTTAGTGATGTAACTGTATTTCATAGCCAAATTCACAAGGAGGAATTCCAAACCTTACACGGAATAATGGCTTTTAGCGTTAAGAATGCAACTGAAAAATCCAAAACCAGTTTAAAACAGGCTCTATTTGGAGAAGATCTTCTTTATAAGGTAGAAGCAGTACCTTATAATAAAATAGGTAAAGGGACTGGTCCTTTGGTAGGAGGTAATTTATCGATACTTTACAGTTTACTTGGTTCAAAATCCTCTATAGATACTAAGGGTAAGATTTTGTTTATAGAAGATTTGGATGAATATCTATATCACATTGATCGAATGTTATATAATTTAAAGCGCAATGGTTATTTTGAAGGGATTCAAGGATTGTTAGTTGGTGGAATGACGGACATGCATGATAATAATATTCCTTTTGGACAAGATGCTATTCAAATTATTACGGCAATTGCTCAAGAATATAATTTTCCAATAGTTTTTGATTTCCCCGCTGGTCATGGTGTGGAAAATTGGACCTTAAAGTTTGGTGCGACTTTAGATTTGGATGTACAAAGTGCCGAAACGATTTTAAAATGGAGGTAAACAATGGCTTCACACAATGAACTTGGTAAAGAAGGTGAACAACGCGCTTGTGTTTTTCTAGAGGAGCTAGGCTATACTATTGTAGAAAAAAATTGGCGTTATAAAAACGCTGAAATTGATATTATTGCATTGTTTGAGAAAACATTAGTAATTGTAGAGGTAAAAACACGTTCTTCTTTATCCTTTGGTTTACCTCAAGATTTTGTTAATAAAAAGAAAATCAAACTTCTTTTGCAGGCAACTAATGCTTACGTTGATAGTTTTAATCGAATGGAGGAAGTGCGTTTTGATATTATTGCGGTTCATCAAAATGGTTCAGTTTGGGAAATTGATCATTTAAAAGATGCTTTTTATCATTTTTAAAAAACAGTCTGTTTTTTTTCTTAGTTTTTATTTTTAAACCTTTTTTTATTAAAATTATTTATTCTTCAATAAATAAAAACTATTTCTAATCTATTTTTAATGTATTAAACAAAGTATAACTAAATAGTTATTAGTTGATTAATGCTTGTTATCCTCTTATTTAAAAAAAGTCTTAATAAGCTTTGTATATTTTTAAAAGCTAATTATATTTGCGTCAATTTTAAATCAGTCTAAATAACAAGTGATTATATGAAACTTTTACAAACTTTAATAATTACCATCTTTTCTGTGGCAACGGGTTTTGCTCAAACAGGGAATATAAAAGGAAAAATTGTTGATGAAAACAATAAGGCTGTAGCTTTTGCAACAGTGTATATTGAGGAAACAAACAATGCTGTACAAACCAACGAAAAAGGAGAGTATCAAATTCAAGGCGTAAAAAACGGAAAGCAAACATTAAAAATTAGTTTGATTGGATATGAGAATATCGTCAAAGTTTTGAATATCTCTAAAAATGAAACAGTTCAGAATTTTGTATTGCCGTCTTCAAGCAGTGAATTGGAAACAATCAAGCTTTATGGGAAGAGTAATAAAAATCAAAAAAAGGTTCAAAACTTAACTCGTTTGCCTTTAAAGTTAAAAGATCAAGTTCAAAGTATTTCTATTGTTTCGGATAAAGTAATTAAGGAGCAAGGAGCTTTAACCATTACTGATGCAGCGCGAAATGTTGCAGGAGTTACTCAGTTTGCTAGTTATGGAGGTGTAAGAGAAAGTATGTCAATGCGTGGTTATAGAGGAACACCAGTATTGCGTAATGGTGTTGCAATGGATTCTGATTTTAGAACAGGTGCAGCAGTTATCGATATGCAAGGTATTGAAAGTATTCAGGTAATTAAAGGATCTGCAGCGATAGGACAAGGAATTGGAAATGGATTGGGAAGTGCTGGTGGTGTAATTAATATGGTTACAAAAACGCCAAATTTTCAAAATCAAACAGAAATTGGCTTCAGAACGGGAAGTTGGAATCAAATTAGACCAACCTTAGATTTTGAACAAATTCTTGATAAAGGTAAAACGGTTTCTTTTAGATTTAATGGAGCCTATGAAAAAGCAGATGGTTTTAGAAAGAATGTTGAGCACGAAAAGTTTTATGTAAACCCTTCATTGGAGTGGCGTTTAGATGATAAAACAAGTTTGACTGTAGAGATGGATTATTTAGGTAGTGATGCAACACCAGATAATGGGACAGTTAACTTGGCTCCAGATAGCGAAAATGGATTGTATAAAATGCCTCACGATAAATTCTTAGGATTTAAACAAAATAATTACAACGTGAAGTCGTTGACATATTCAGCTCGTTTTCAAAGAGAATTAACGGATAAGTTAAGCTTGAGAATTGCATCGGTTACTTCTAATAATGAAACAGAAACAATTGGTTTAGGTTTAAGTAAAGTAGGGAAATCTCCAGCAACACTTGAGGAATTAAGATTTAGAGATCGATCGGTTTCTAAAAGTTATAGACAAGATAATAACTCTTTGTTTCAAATTGACTTAGTTGGGAAAGATATTCAAACAGGGATTCTTAAACACACCTTTCAAGTTGGATTTGATTTTAGACAAGGTCGCTTAACTACAGAAGCTTTTGATACTTATAAAGGAGATGATATCATTGGAAAAGGTCAGTTTATTGACCGAATTGATGTTTTAGGTGATATTTCTAATGATATGCCAGACAATATTAATTTTAAAGGTAAAGGAGAAGTTGTTGCATTAACGCCAACTATTGGTTTTGTAGCACAAGATTTTGTTGAGTTCTCAGAATATTTAAAAGTAATGTTGGGAGTTCGTTACAGCAGATTAAATGGAAGTACGACGAATAATGCAACTGTAGATCGTTGGAATCCATTATTCGGATTGATTGTTACACCAACGCAAAATATAAACTTGTTCGGATCTTATACAACTACTACAAGTTTGCGTTCTTCAAGCAATCCTTTGTTGGACGGAGGATATGCTGGAGCATCTGATTCTAAACAATTCGAATTTGGTTTTAAATCAGATTGGTTAAATGAGCGTTTGGGAGTTAATTTCACATATTTTATTGTTGATAATAATAATTTATCTACTTCTTATTTTGACGAAAAAGGAAATAAAACAGATTTCTATGTACTTGCAGGAGATTTAAAACGTAATGGGTTTGAAATTGAAGCAACAGGTAGAGTTACAGATAATTTAGAAGTGATGTTAGGGTATGCAAACTTAAATGCGCGCTATAAAAATAGTCCTGCTTATGTAGAAGGATCTGCGCCTATGAATGCACCAAAACACACTGCAAACGGTTGGTTGAACTACAGGTTTTCAGAAGGAGGATTGAAAGGGTTGTCATTAGGGGCTGGATTGTACTTTGTAGGAGAACGTCCAGTAAACGAACATGGAATCCATACAGATGGACACGGTTCTAAGCCATTAGAAAAACCGTTTGATATGCCAGATTACACAACAGTAAATGCACAAATTGGTTACGGATATAAAGGAGCATCGGTAAAAGTGTTTTTCAATAATATTTTTGACAAAACAGGATATACTTCTTACTATAGAGGAGGTTATATCAATGAAACAGATCCGCGTAATTTTGCAGTTCAATTCGCATATAAGTTTTAATTTGAATTAGTTATTTAATGGCATTACACGGTTTTATTTTTAAAATCGTGTAATGCCTTTTTTAAGATACAATAGCATGGCACAGAAAAAAGGATATACTTTTAGAAAATTAATGAACGACTTGCATCTATGGTTAGGTATTGCTAGTGCGCTTGTTTTATTTGTTGTTTGTTTGACAGGTACAATCTATACCTTTCGTTCGGAAATCGAACAGATTATTGAGCCCAATAAATATGCCTTAAAGAATGTTGAGGTAGTTCCGTATGATCTAGATGCCGTAAAGAACTTTGTAGAAGTTGAAGCAAATGGAAAAGTGCAACGTGTATCGATTAGTAATTCTGAAACAAAGCCACTTGTGTTTTCAATTGCGCCTGATGATGGAAAAGGAAGGGGAGAAAATTATTATGTAGATCCATATAAGCTAGAGATTGTAGGTTCAGGTAAAAGTCCTTCTTCTGAATTTTTCATGACGGTTTTTAAACTGCATAGATGGTTATTACTAGATTCGGAAATAGGAAGACCAATTGTAGGATGGGCAACTATAATTTTCGTTGTTTTATCTATTTCAGGACTTATTTTGTGGTTGCCAAAAAAGATAAAAGGTTGGAAGAGTTTTAAACCAGGATTTAAAGTAAAGTATAAAGCAAATTGGAAGCGTGTCAATCACGATTTGCACAATACATTAGGCTTTTATACATTACTTTTTGTTTTGATAATGGCGCTTACCGGTTTATGTTGGTCCTTTGATTGGTATCGTGATGGATTAAGCAAGGTATTAGGAACAACTGTTTTTGGAGGTCGAAATGAAGTGAAACCAGAATCGGAATATATTGATAATGCTACTACAATTTCTTTTTCAGAAGTGTTAGCAATAACCAATGAAAACTTAAATTACGAAGGACGCTCTACTTCAATATCTTATCCGAAAGATGAGAAGGGAAGTTTTGAAATTAATAAAAATGATCAAGCACGATTCAATGAAACTGTTTATGACAGACTTTTTATCGATCAATATTCAGGAGCAATTATAAAGAAAGAAATTTTTGCAGATAAAAATATAGGTGAGAAAATAGCAGCGCAAATCCGAGCGCTTCATTTTGGAGATATTTACGGACTTTTTTCAAAAGTCATTTATTTTATCGTTTGTTTAATTGCAACGAGTTTACCAATAACAGGAATTTTTATTTGGTTGAATAAAATGAAAAAGAAACCAAACAAGAAAAAGACAAAATAGCTCTAACATTACTTTATGAGCTTGTATGCAAATTCTCAAACAAAAAAATGTAACTTTGCTATCAAACTTTATAATTAATATATTATGTATCCAGAAGAAATAGTAAAACCAATGCGCCAAGAGTTAGCTGACGCAGGCTTTAAAGATTTATATACCAAAGAAGAAGTAGATGCTGCTATCAACGCTAAAGGAACTACTTTCGTGGTTGTAAACTCAGTTTGTGGGTGTGCAGCACGTAATGCTCGTCCAGGAGCAGTTATGAGTTTGCAAGGTGCAAAAAAACCAGATAATGTTGTAACTGTATTTGCAGGGGTTGATAAAGACGCTGTAAATTCTGCACGTGAACATATGTTCCCGTTTCCACCATCTTCACCATCAATGGCTTTGTTTAAAGACGGAGAGTTGGTTCATATGTTGGAAAGACATCATATCGAAGGAAATCCTGCAGAGGCGATTGCAGAAAATTTAAAGGATGCTTTTAACGAATTTTGTTAAAAAAGAAACCACCGCTTAGGTGGTTTTTTTTTAAAATGTATATTTGCTTCAAGTAAATCAATAAACGTATAATGCAAAAGATTCTATCGTATCCTATCAGTATTTTATTCTATTTGTTTTTTGCCTCGTTTCTGTTAATTTTTCACCCAATACAATGGGTTTGTTTAAATGTTTTCGGATATCAGGCACATAAGAAGAGTGTAGATTATCTGAATTTCTTTTTATTAAAATGCACAAACCTTTTAGGTACTAGATATACTGTAAATTTTGCGACAGAAATCCCAAAAGATAGGCCTATAATATTTGTTTCAAATCATCAAAGCATGTTTGATATACCAGATATTATATGGTATTTTCGCGCTTGGCATCCAAAGTTTGTTAGTAAAAAAGAATTGGGAACAGGAATTCCAAGTATTTCTTACAATTTAAAACACGGAGGATCGGTTTTAATCGACCGTAAAGACGCGAAGCAAGCCTTAGGTGCAATTAGAGAATTAGGTCGTTATATTACGCAATACAACCGTTCTGCGGTTATATTTCCTGAAGGTACTAGAAGTAGAGACGGAAAACCTAAACGATTTTCTGAAAATGGACTCAAAATGTTATGCAAGTTTGCTCCTGATGCATTAGTGGTTCCAATTACAATTAATAATTCTTGGAAGTTAACGAGATATGGAAATTTTCCAATGGGGCTCGGCAATAAAGTTACTGTGTTCGCACACGATCCCATTGAGATTAAAGGAAAAACCTTTGAAGAGGTTTTCTCATTAACGGAAACGACTATTAAATCAGCTATTAAATAAAATATAAACCAGCCCAAAACACTACTCAAACAAACCAAACCAAACCCAAATCAAAGTAGTTTTTACCGGCGAAAAAAATAAATTATGTCAGTTAAAAATGTTCGTCTGGAAGTGATGCGCTTCTTAGAAAAAAACATCGATAGTTTTGTAGATGACTATTTGATCCCCGTAGAGAAAATATGGCAACCATCAGATTTGTTACCAGATTCTGAAGGAGAAAACTTTTTTGAAGAGGTTGCAGAACTACGTGAATATGCAAAAGAATTACCTTATGATTTTTGGGTTGTTTTAGTGGGAGATACCATTACGGAAGAAGCTTTGCCAACCTATGAGTCTTGGTTGATGGATGTAGAAGGAGTAGATCAGAAAGAAGATGGTAATGGCTGGGGACGTTGGATTCGTCACTGGACTGGAGAAGAAAATCGTCATGGAGATTTATTAAATAAATATTTATATTTATCAGGGCGTGTAAATATGAAGGAAGTCGAGATCACAACGCACCATTTATTGAATGATGGATTTGATCCAGGAACTGATCGCGATCCTTATAAAAACTTTGTGTTCACTAGTTTTCAAGAGCTAGCAACTTATGTTTCTCATAATCGTGTTGCGCAATTGGCTAAGAAATACGGAGATCACAAATTGTCAAAAATATGTCGCTTAATTGCTGGAGATGAAATGCGTCACCACCACGCATATTCTGAATTCGTTGATCGTATTTTTAAAGTAGATCCAAGTGAAATGCTTTTAGCGTTTCATTATATGATGAAGCAAAAAATTACAATGCCTGCAAATCTAATCCGCGAGTCTGGTGGAAAAATCGGAGATGCATTTGAATTATTTTCTGACTCTGCACAGCGTTTGGGCGTTTATACAGCTCAGGATTATGTAGATATTATGCAGAAGCTTATTGATAAATGGCAAATCGACAAATTATCTAATTTGACTGATGAAGCAGAAAAAGCAAGAGATTACTTAATGAAATTACCAAATCGTATGACACGTATTGCTGAACGTATGGTGATTACAAGAGAACCACACGTTTTCAAATGGGTACGTCCTGCGCTTATAAAATAACAAACAAATGAATACTTGGATTGAACAAACCATCGTGTATGTAAAAGATACATTGAAGAATGCTGAAGGAGGACACGATTGGCACCATATTGAACGCGTATATCGTAACGCACTCTTAATTACAAAAGGTGAGCAAGACTGTGACCTTAATGTGGTGTATTTAGCAGCTTTGCTGCACGATATTGCAGATAGTAAGTTCTACCAAGGAGATGAAACTATTGGTCCCAAATTGGCTAAAAACTTTTTGGAAGGTATTTCGGTAGATTCAAACGTTATTGAACACGTAGTGAAAATTATAGAAAATATATCTTTCAAAGGAGGAAACTTTACGCGAAGCTTTGATTCGTTGGAGTTGAAGATAGTTCAAGATGCTGATCGATTAGATGCCATTGGTGCTATAGGTATTGCAAGGGCATTTAATTATGGGGGATTTAAAAATTTACCTATTTATGATCCTACTATTGCTCCTCGAATGCAGATGACTAAAGAGGAATATAAAAGCTATAAAGGAACTACAGTCAATCATTTTTTTGAAAAGTTACTATTGCTTAAGGATTTAATGCATACGGAAACTGCAAAAAAGATAGCAACCGAAAGACATCAGTATATGGAGGGTTTCTTAGCTCAATTTTATTCAGAATGTGAAGGTTTAAAATAAAAAAACGCATCTCAAAATGGAGATGCGTTTTTTTTTACACTTAGGATTACAAAGTCAATTAAAGTGATTTCCTTTGTTTGAGATATTTCCTAATATTTAAACTTCCGTGAATACATTTGCTATATGAATAGTCACTTGTGTGCCTTGTATTGCGTTGGATTGAATGCTAAAAACACCATTGATCTCAGCAGCTCTATCTTTTATATTTTGGAGACCAATACCGCGCTCTTTTTTTGCAATATCAAATCCAATTCCGTTGTCTATAATTTTTAATAACAAGCCTTCTTCTTTTTTTAGAAACAAAGTCGTACACTTTGTGGCTTCACTATATTTATTAACGTTTTGCAAGGTTTCTTGAATGATGCGATAAAGATTTATTTTTTGGGTTCCATTAAGTTGTTTCCAAGGGATAGTTTGATCAATAGAAACATCAAAGGTAGTCCCAAAACTATTGCATTGTTGTAATACCAACGATTCTACTAGTTGCTGAAAAGGACTTGCTTTTAAAATCGTTTTATCTGTTAATTCGTGTGATAGCATACGGACCTCTTCTTCAGCTTTCACTAGTTCAGATATTAAAAGTTCTTTATAAGCAGGAGCTGCAGACTCTAGTTGCATAAGGTTAAAACGGGTTGTGAAAATACGATTTACAATTCCATCGTGTAATTCTTTAGCAATACGTTGACGTTCTTCCGTTTTGGCAATTTCAGAAATCTCGTGTTGTTTTATCATCAATTGATAAATCTTCTCATTGGTTTGTTGTTGGCGGTTAAGCAAGTGTAATTGCCTGTTTTTAAATCGAAGGCGAACCATCCATAAAAGAACAAGTAGCAATACAGAAACTAAACCACCAATACTGAGCGCATAAGTATTTTGTAATTTGAGTTGCTTGTTTCGGTTTTCAATCTCTTCTGTTTCGTAGGCAATTCGAGCAAACTTATCTTTTGATACTTGTTCCTTGATTCTGATTTTTTCAGAAAGATCCATATAGCTTTCCGTATGTGCGATTTTGTTTTCTATGTCATATTGTACCAGTTGTTGTAGCGCTTCTTTTTCGTCTAAGAGGTTGTTTATTTTTTGAGCATTTTTGTACGAAGTGTTTGCATATTTTAAACCTGTTAAGGTATCGCCGAGAGTAAAATAATAGGTTGCCAAGGTAAGCTTACTCATTATGACCTCGTGTTTTTGACCTAGCGAATCCCTAATTGCATGAGCTTTATACAAGCTTGGGAGTAAATTATCTGTACTGCCAATTTTGATTTTGGAATACGCGTGATTATTGAGAAGAGCTGCATACAAAAGCGGATTGACGTCTTCTATTCCGGATAATGAAAAAGCTTTTTCATATTTAAGAATTGCCTGATTGAATTCTTTTTTGAGTTCAAAAACTCCTGCAATGTTGTTATACAGTGCTGCGTAGGCTTCGGTAATGTCTTCAGGTGTAAAAAGTTTTTCTTCATCTATTTTTTGTAGAATCTGCAATGTTTTGTCGTAATAGCGCAACGATGCATCGAAATCTTTAAGTTCACATAAAATTAATCCTAGCAATTGATAGGCTTCGTAATCAAAGCCCAATGTTTCTTCATTTTTAAAGTAATTGAGTGCACGAATGGCTTCGGATTCACTTTCAGAATAGATACCAAAGTCATACAGAATAGAGGCCTTACCGATAGCCATCGTTCCAATTTTCACCGTGTCATTAAGTTTTTTATAGTTCTTTTCTGCTTCGTGAAAATAATGATACGAACTATCTAGGGCAACTGCATTTTCATAATAGATCGCTAAAGTCTCGTAGGTATTAGCAAGCGATAGGGTATCTTGACTTTCTTTTGAATAACGAATGTTTTTTTGAAGTAGTTTTAAAAAATGTTCGTCGTCTGCAATTTCATCAAACTTTTCAGCAAGTTGTAAAAGGTATGTACGCGTTGAGGTTGAGTTTTTTAGGTGTTTGCTGTTTTCAAATAAACTGTCTAAAAGAATATCTTGATCCTTTTCAGATAACGAATCTAAGTTTAGGTTTTCAAGAAAATTAGGGGTGTGGTTTTCACGATCCAACTTTCTTTGGCACGAAAGTAGAAAAAGCAACAAGCAAAAAACACTTAAAAAATAAGTGCTAAAGAAATTCTTTTTTTGATTTATTATCAGCGTCATAGCACGAACCACCTAGGTTTTTTTTAAAATAATAGTATTGTTGGAATCTTTTTTTAAATAAAAAAGTTATCTTGGTGCAAGTTATTATTTTTTATGAAGGTATTAGTCGTTGATGACCATCCATTAACAGTTGAAGGGTATATTTATTCTATTTCTAAACATTCTCATTTTTCTGAGGGTGTCGATTTTATTCGTGCCAGAGATTGTGAATCAGCTTTTCTTGTAATAGAAAAGTGTCTGGAAGAAGGAGATTTTTTTGATCTAGCGATTGTTGATTATGGACTGCCTAGTTACCCGATGAAAGATCTCGAAAATGGAGCTAGTTTGGTAAATTATTTAAAACTGTATATGCCAGAGTGTAAAACACTTATTCTAACAGCGCATACCGAAGTTTTGATCGTTTATGATATTATCAAGAATGTTCGGCCACACGGGTTGGCAATCAAAAATGATATTACACCGGAAAATTTACCAGAAACACTTCTTTTTCTACTCACAGGACTGCCTTTTTTAAGTCCTCTAGCTCGTAAATGTCAAGCAGAAATACTTAAAAAAGAGTTGATGTTTGACGATAATAATCGAATGATTTTATTGTATTTATCCAAAGGATTTAAAATGATTGATTTAGAACATCATATTCCCTTGGCAGCTGTCACTATAAAAAAACGTATTTCCAAAATGCGCTTAGCTTTTGAAGTTCCCGATTTAGCTAGTTTAATTCAGGAGGCTTTCAAGCAAGGATTTGTTTAGTCGGCATATCAATAAATAAAGAATAGGGTAAGATAGGGGCTATTGAAAATAGATAAAATATCTTGCTATGGTAACTTAAGTTACAACTTGTAGTTTTTTTTAAGGTTATATTTACTTTCTATAGCCAAAACTCACATTATGGAAACGAAATATCAAGTACTTATTATTGGAGGAGGAACCGCAGGAATAATGGTTGCTGCTCAACTCAAGAAGAAGCGCAAAGAGCTGCAAATTGCAATTGTAGAGCCCGCGACAAAACACTATTATCAGCCCGCTTGGACCTTAGTTGGTGGAGGTGCTTATGACTTTCAAAAAACAATTAAGCCGATGTCTGATTTGATTCCTAGGGGAGTTACTTGGATTCAAGATTCGGCGGCAGGATTTATTCCTGAA
This sequence comes from Flavobacterium sp., assembly GCA_030151565.1. Lineage (GTDB taxonomy): Bacteria > Bacteroidota > Bacteroidia > Flavobacteriales > Flavobacteriaceae > Flavobacterium. The sequence goes on from JASLDM010000093.1 coordinate 24,694, forward strand.
AAGCAGCAACTAAAGTTAGCCAGTGGAAAAGTAATTGGTTATGACTTTTTAGTTGTAGCTCCAGGCTTGGTCAATGATTTTTCGTTAATCGAAGGTCTGGAAGATGCTTTAGAAAAGAAAGTAGTCTGTAGTAATTATGTTGATCCAAATGAAACTTGGAGGCAACTTCAAAATTTTAAAGGCGGACACGCACTTTTTACACAACCAACCACTCCGATTAAGTGTGGTGGAGCTCCTCAAAAAATAATGTATTTAGCAGCAGAATATTTTGCCAAAAATGGACTTAAAGAGAAAACCAAAATAACGTTTGCTTCTCCTGGTTCTGTGATTTTTGGAGTGAAAGTAATAGCGGATTCTTTGATGAAAGTGATTGAAAGACATAAAATAGACTTTAAACCTTTCCATGCACCTATAAAAATTGATGCAGATCAGAAGATTGCTTATTTCAAAGATGTTCAGGTTAAGGATAATGCTTGTATGTTGAATAAGGGAGGAAATGAAGAGCACGAACCAATTGACGGAATTGTAGCGATGCCTTTTGATTTTATGCATTTAGCACCCCCTCAAACCGCACCTCGTTTTGTAAAGAATTCTACTTTAGCTAATGAAGCGGGATGGTTGAATGTCAACATTAATTCGATGCAACACAAGGAGTTTCCTACTATTTTTGGATTAGGTGACGTTGCTGGTTTGCCAACAGCCAAAACTGGAGCTGCAGTTCGTAAGCAAGCGCCTGTAGTTGTTGATAATATTCTAAAGATGATGAACAATCAAGAGGCTTCAAATCATTCGTATGAAGGGTATTCTTCGTGTCCATTAGTTACTGGATACGGAAAAATGATACTTGCAGAATTTAACTATAAAAATGAATTTATTCCAGATCCTAAGCTCAAGAGAATGTTAATTTCAGATAGCAGTAAGGAACATTGGAGATTGTGGATGTTCAAAAAAGTAATGCTTCCTTATCTTTATTGGAATAAAATGATGAAAGGAAAGAATGTATAATTAAAAAGGCTGTTTCATTTGAAACAGCCTTTTGCTTTTCTTATTTTTTAAGATATTCTCGCAAAACATATTGCAATATTCCTTCGTTTTTGTAGTATTCAATTTCTATCGCTGAATCAAAGCGGGCTTCAACCTCAAATGTTATCGGATCAGCACCTTCTACCTCGGCAATAACTTTAAGGCGTTTATGAGGCGTTAAATCTTCTTTTAAACCTTGAATGGTAAAAGTTTCGGTACCAGATAAGCCTAAAGACGCTGCGGATTCTCCGGTTAAAAACTGAAGTGGAGCAACGCCCATACCTACTAAATTACTGCGATGAATGCGTTCATAACTTTCGGCGATAACTGCTTTAATGCCTAATAAGAATGTTCCTTTAGCTGCCCAATCTCGAGAGGAACCACTTCCGTATTCTTTCCCTGCCAGAACAATTAAGGGCGTATTTGTTTCACGATAGCGCATCGCAGTATCAAATACGGTTAAAGATTCTCCAGTAGGTAAAAAGGCACTATAACCTCCTTCTCGTGATGCTATTTTATTTTTAATACGCACATTGGCAAAAGTTCCACGTAGCATTACTTCGTGGTTCCCTCTACGAGAGCCGTATGAATTAAAGTCTTTCGGTACTACCCCTTGTTCTATTAAATACCTTCCAGCGGCCGATTCCTCATTGAAAGCACCTGCAGGAGAAATGTGGTCTGTGGTTACAGAATCTCCCAAGTAAAGTAGTGCACGAGCATCTTTAATGTCTTGCAATGGAGGTGGAGTTTCGCTGAGGTTTTCAAAAAAGGGTGCGCTACGTATGTAACTTGATTGTGGGTTCCATTCAAATTTTTGACCCGTTGGCGCTGCCAAGCTTTTCCAATCTTGTTCTCCATCAAAAATCACTTTATAGACAGATTCAAAATCTTCTTGTTTAAGAGCAGCGTGCATAACTTCTCTAATTTCCTCGTGTGTGGGCCAAATATCTCTTAAATATACAGGACGACCATTTGGATCATAGTCTAATGGATCGTTTATTAAATCAATGTCTACACGTCCAACAAGTGCATAAGCAACAACAAGCATAGGCGACATTAAAAAATTCATTTTAATTTGTGGGTGTACGCGCGCTTCAAAGTTTCGGTTACCAGATAGTACTGAAGCCACTACTAAATCTCCTTTGGTTACGGCCTCCGCTATAGGTGCGGGTAGCGGTCCGCTATTTCCAATACAAGATGTACAGCCATAGCCAACGGTATGGAAGCGAAGTGCTTCTAAATCTTCAGATAATCCCGAACGATTCAGATATTGCGTTACTACCTTAGATCCAGGAGCCAAACTGGTTTTAACCCAAGACTTGGTGCGCAAGCCTCGAGCTACTGCTTTTCGTGCCACAAGCCCTGCTCCAATCATTACTTCTGGATTTGATGTGTTTGTACAGCTCGTGATAGCGGCTAATGCAATACTTCCGTCGCTGAGTACATATTCTTTGTTTTTTAGTTTGATGCGTACTGATTGTAAGTCTTCTTTCTCAACCTCCATAGGACGTTGGTTTTTTGAAGGCTCATAGGTAAAAGCAGTGCCTGAACCTCCTTCTGTGAGCCATGCGTTTTCTCTACGATCGGCAGCTGCCACATAATTACGATGGTGTTCTTCTTTTAGTAATTGTGAAAAGGAAGCGCCTAAATCCTTTACGAATATTTTATCTTGTGGACGTTTAGGGCCAGCTACTGTTGGTTCTAGAGAAGCCAAGTCAAGCTCTACTACTGCCGTATAGGTGATTTCTTCCACTCCTGTGCGCCAAAGAAGATTTTCTTTACAATATTCTTCAACCAATTGGATTTGTTCCGTACTGCGGTTTGTTTTTCGCATATAATCCAACGTTTGATTGTCTATTGGAAAATAGGTAACTGTACAACCAAATTCAGGCGACATATTAGAAATCGTAGCCCTATCGGTTACGGATAGATGATCCAAAGCTGGGCCAAAAACTTCTACAAATTTACCAACTACACCGTATTTTCGGAGCAGTTGAGTAATGGCTAAAACCATATCGGTAGCCGTAGCTCCTTCTGGAATTTTACCCGTTAGTTTTAGTCCAATAACTTCAGGACAAGTAAAATAAATAGGTTGCCCCAACATCGCTGCTTCCGCTTCGATTCCTCCAACGCCCCAGGCTACAACTCCAATACCGTTTACCATAGGAGTATGGGAATCTGTGCCGACTAAGGTATCGGGAAATGCCCACCCATCTCTCAGGATTACGCCTTTTGCGAGGTATTCTAAGTTTACCTGATGGCAAATACCCATTCCTGGAGGTACCACCGTAAAGTTATCAAGACCTTGTTGTCCCCATTTTAGCAATTCATAACGTTCCGAATTGCGTTCGTATTCTTTCGTTACGTTTGCTTCATAGGAATAGTCCGTTCCAAAGTAATCGACTTGTACGGAGTGGTCGATAACTAAATCTACAGGTATGGCGGGATTAATTTTAGCGCCATCTTTACCCTTTCGGATAAATTCATCTCGTAAAGAAGCGAGATCTACTACAGCTGGTACTCCTGTAAAATCTTGCATTAAAACACGCGCGGGTTTAAATGGAATATCTTTATCAGTACCTTTTGGATCCCAATGGGCTAGAGTATCTATATGCTCATCTGTTACTACAAAGCCATCGTGATTTCTCAGCACATTTTCTAATAGTATTCTGATAGAAAATGGGAGTCGTTCAACAGCGACTCCTTTGTCTTGAAGCGCTTTTAAAGAGGCTATTTGGTAATTTGTCATAGTTGTTAATTTTTTTGGTTGTCCTAATTTACAAAAAACTAAGATTTTTAAGGGATTAATTAACATACTTTAATGATTTCCAGTTGTTTGGTTTTAAGTTTATCTAAATTAGTTGGGTTAATGAATCTTTTTTAAGAACTACACTGCGAATTTGTACAATTGGTTTTTGCTTAGAAGTGTGTAAAATGTTGAAAATGATTTATAAAGCTGATTATTGTCAGTTTTTGTTCGATTTTAGTTTATTAATTTTACTAAAATCAATAAAAGGGACTGATAATGAAAATAGAACAGATTTACACGGGCTGTATTGCACATGCAGCTTATTATGTTGAGAGTGAGGGTGTGGCAGCCATTTTTGATCCGCTGCGTGATGTGCAGGCGTATATTGACCGTGCAACAAAAGACAAAGCAGTTATAAAATACGTGTTTGAAACACATTTTCACGCTGATTTTGTTAGTGGACACTTAGATTTAAAAGAAAAAACAGGCGCACAGATTGTATTTGGACCTACGGCTCAGCCTTCTTATGAAGCTATTATTGCGGCGGATGGACAAGTATTTGAGCTTGGAAAAATTAAAATAAAATTGCTTCATACACCAGGGCATACTATGGAGAGTAGTACCTATTTGATTTATGATGAGAAAGGTAAAGAGCACGCTATAATTACCGGTGATACTTTGTTTATTGGCGATGTAGGGCGTCCAGATTTGGTGCAATACGTAAAATCAGAAATAACCGAGGAAATTTTAGCAAGACACTTGTTTCAATCGTTGCGCAATAAAATAATGCCTTTACCGGATGACCTCATTGTATATCCAAATCACGGAGCAGGAAGTGCTTGTGGAAAAAATATGAGCAAAGAGACTACGGATACTTTAGGGAACCAAAAGAAAACAAATTACGCATTGCGTGCAGATATGACGGAAGAGGAGTTTGTAAAAGTTCTTTTGACTGGCTTGACAGCGCCTCCGGGGTATTTTCCAAAAAATGTGCTAATGAATATTCAGGGTTATGATACTTTGGATTCCGTTTTAGCACACGCCAACACCCCTTTATCTGTTGCTGATTTTAACGCGCAAATGGCTAAGGATGACGTGTTGATTTTGGATACGAGAGATCCTCAAGATTTTGCAAAAGGATTTATTCCTAATAGCTTAAATATCGGACTTAATGGTCCATTTGCAATGTGGGTTGGAGAAGTGATTAAGGATATTAAACAAAAGATTGTATTGGTAACAGCTTTAGGAAAAGAAGAAGAAAGTATGATACGACTTTCACGCGTGGGTTACGATCATACCATAGGATTTCTAGAAGGAGGTTTTGACAGTTGGCAAAAAGCAAAAAAACCGGTATTATCTATCAGAAGACTGATGCCTAAAGAAATGGAGCGTACTTATTTGGATAAAAAAGGCTCGTTGTTGGATGTTCGAAAGCAAACAGAGTTTGAATCAGAGCATTTAAAAGATTCAAAAAACATTCCTTTAAATGTTTTAGAAAGTCAGCTGGCAACTTTATCTAAAGAAACTCCTTACATTATTTACTGTGCAGGAGGATATCGAAGCATGATTGCGGCTTCTATTTTTATGCGTAAAGGTTATAGTAAAATTGTAGATGTGGTTGGAGGCTATTCGGCAATAGCAAAGGAAACAGATTTGCCTAAAACAGATTATAGCTGTCCAACTTCGAAATTATAATTTTTTAAGTTGAGTTAGGAAAAAGCCTCTTGATTGAAGAATTAAGAGGCTTTTTTATTTTTCTAAAAAAATAGGCGTATATATTACACCTCGATTTGATAAATTCTAGATTGTTCCCCCCAAGGGTGATGTCCTGTTCCAATGTGTTCAAAACCATACTTTTCATAATAGCCAATATGCTCCGTACACAAATGCAAATGCTTAAACCCTGAAGCTTTGGTATCTTCTTTTGCCTTATCAATTAGTATTGATCCATATGCATTTCCTCTATGGTTCTCATCGATATATACTGCACAAAGCCAAGGGTATAAATCCATTCTACTGACAAAATCATTTGTGATTAATCCAGCACATCCAATTATTTCACCCTCTTTTTCTAATAAATACCATTGTGGTAAACATTGCGTTGCACCAATACTATTCGAGATGCAGTCCTCATAGATGATAGGGGATACTTGAGGCCAACTCGCTTGTAAATAGCGTATTGCCTTTTCTCGGTATTCAGGATTTTCTCTTACAGATAGTAGTTTCATTTAGCGGTATTTATTGAAGTGAGTTATGATGAGCTGCATAGTGGTCCTTTTCGTTATGCGAACACTAGACGAGGGTTAAGTTACGAATTTTAAATACAATTATTTTCTATTCTCTTCATTTTGGCGTTCTTGCCCACTTTTGACGTTTGTTGAATTGGTTAAGTAGCTGGTATTTAAGTGGTTGTTTGTTTTTTTAACCCTCTTATTTGTGATTTCTTCGGGTTTTGTTCGGGTCAAGCTCTATACTCTTTGGGTTGGAGGCCTTTTTTCCGAAGAAGACCCGAATGAGACCCGAATACAGCTCGAAGAAACTCCGATTGAAATATGGTTAAAATGATGTAAGTATAGGAAAGATATATTGCAACACTTTTGGAGTGATCACGAGTTTGTGCTTTTTTTAATGCCTTAAAATTGGTTGACGAATCGTCCTCGTGTGTTTTAGGTGGCGCGCCAATGTGGTTCTTCAATAATGTGGTGAAGATGTTGCACAGTACAATAGAAAGCAAAAAGACATATAAAGAAGATAAAAGAGTCATTTCCAAAATAAGCACATTTACATAGATTACAGATTTCCTAGATCACTACTTCTAGGATTCTTTGCAAACCTACAACCTTTGTAACGGATTGTTTTTTAAGATGATGCTTTTGATAGTAAATGATAGATTTTGATAGCAAATGATAGTTTTTGCTCACTTTTGCTCATTTTTGATGAAAATGCTCACTTTTGATAATTTATTAAAACTAATAAACTGATAATCAGTGTTTTGTGTGTTTTTAAAATGAGTTTGTTCGGATCGGCTTCGGAAGAGTCCAGTGTTTGCTTGGGTTTGAGGGCTGTTTTGCGAAGGTGACTCGGACAAGACCCGAACAAGCTCCGACTAATTTTAATCAAAAACTGCCTGAATCGCGATTGTTTTGAGCCGTTGGCAAAATTACAAAAAAAGTCAATACTAAAAGTATTAGCGGATTAGAAAGCCGAAACTTTTAACTATACAATATTTTGATAAACAGTCTTTTATTGTTTTTAAAGTTGTGAAAAAAGTTAATATAATTGGCTGTTGGGACAAAAAATGTGAAACTTTCAATTTCTCCTTTAAACCGCCATTTCGGTAATATGTTATGCGTTCGCCCTTCTCTTTCTTAATTAGTTTGGTGAGTTAAGTGCCATCTTGTTTCCTTCCGTGTCAAGGAATTTTGCAAAGTATCCACTTTCGTCTGCGTGAGGTGTTTTAGGTACTAATATTTCTCCGCCATTTTTTTCAACTCTGTCAAGAACTACTTGCAAATTTTCTCCTGCATTTAAGTAAATTGTTACTCCATCAGCAGATGGTTTGTAACCGTCTGCCTGGATTATGATACCTGTTATTATTTGCCCTTCATAAGGTAATATTCCCATTTGCATTCCTTCAACATCCATTTTTTCTATTTTAATGTCCAATAATGCCTGATAAAAATTAATTGCTCGTGAAATATCCGTTGCTGGAATCTCAAACATTGAAATGTAACTTTTCATATTTTGTTCTTTTGAATTTGATATTCTGTCTTTTGTTGGTGCTTCAGAATTTGTCTTGTTCGAATTTTTGCACGAGACAAAACACATAACGGAAACCAACGAAGCAAAAATTATTCTTTTGAAAGCCATTGTTGTTTTAATTTTAATTCAAGAGCAAAATTACAAGCAATCAGAAAGTCAAAATAGTAAAAATGCGACACTATAAAGACTTTATTTGTAGAAAAGTGAAGATAGTGTCATGCTTTCATTGTTTAGAAATTCTTTTGGTGTTACACCAACGAGCTCCTTAAAATCTTTTATAAAGTGATTTTGGTCGAAATACTCACTCTCGTAGGCAATATTTGTGAGTGTTTCTGATTTTTTGTTTAGCATAAAATTTAAAGTTGTTTGTAGTCGAATAGCTTTTCCTAACTGCTTTGGACTAATGCCAATTTGTTTTTTAAAGTGTCTTTCAAGCTGTCTTCTCTTTGAAGTGTCATCTTTCAAAAGTACATTTATGGACGTTGTTCCATTAGTTTTGAGAAGAGCTTCAACGGTTGATTTTACAATATTATTTATTGTATCTGTTTCATTAAGAATTTTTAGAAGAAAGTTTTCAATAATTTCAATTCTCTGTTGTGTGCTAATAGCTTTTATCATTCGTTGCTCTAATTCATCGGCCACTACTTGCCCGAAAAGTTCTGAAATAGGTGTTTCCTTATCGGCCAAGTTTTCAAGAGGAATTTTTACGAAATTGGTAAATCCAATAGGATAGAAACAAACTGCGAAAGTGTCAACATTTCCTGTAGGCAAGATATCAAATGATTTGGTTCTCTGTCCCATTACCATTGAATTGGGATGAAGTATAAAGTCTGTTTCCGATGTGAATTTTTTAATTTTATCGGAAAAATTGAAAGTCATTTCTATACATCCATCAGGTACGATTTTTTGCTTTTGATTATTTGGGTCAAATGGCACTTTCAAGGTCCAATAAAATTTGACTATGGATTCTAAATCTATATGTGGCTTAAATGTCTTATAGTTCATTTATGCAGAATGTTTCATAGAGTGATGTATAACACTTATATACGTATTTCGTTAAATTAAGCACTAATATAATTAGTTTTTTAAAATTATATCTAGGTCTATATTTAGATGATTTATCTTCATAACATATCAAACATTTATGAAACAACAATACGGAATTCCGTAAAGGCCTTGTTTTATGAGTGAAAACTATTTTATAGTTTTAAAATATTGAAATGCAGTATGCTTGGATAGTGTAGTAGGGAAGAGGATATAGATTCAAGAAAGGTTACTTTACAAATTAGTTTAGAGTGTGAGGTTCTCTATTCATTTTTAGAAAATAAAAAAACCGATAACGTAAGTTATCGGTTTTTTTGCAGAGAGGAAGGGAATATAACCTATATATAAATAGAATATGATAAAATGTTATTATATTGATTTATTGATAGTTATATTTTTAATAAGTCGGTTGAATATCATAAAATAGTATATGATAGTATTAAAATTGGGTGTATATTTGGGTGCTATTACAAATAACTATGACTATAAAAAGAAAGATAACTATTGCTATTGAAAAGAGAAAGAAGGATGGTGTTTTAATCACAGAGAACGTTCCTATTCGTGCAAGAGTAGTATATAATGGTGGACGTGTAGAACTCTTTACAGGCTACCGCATTGATGCTTCCAAATGGGATGAAGCAAAAGAAAAGGTACGCAATGGGTGTACCAATAAGCTAAAACAAAGTTCTTCTGAAATCAATACAGCAATACAAGAGCTATCTACTACGATTGATAGAATCTTTAAAGAGTATGAATTGAAGAATGAAGTACCTTCTTTTGAACTTTTAAAAGATGAAATAAAACGTTACTCTGATAAACAAACCATATCAGCGACAGAAAAGAACCTGTTTACAGCTTTTGACGAGTTTGTCAAGAACAGCGGAAAACGAAATGATTGGACATTGGCAACTTATACCAAATTTAATACTGTTCGCTCACATCTTTTTTCTTTCAAAAGCAATTTTCAGTTTTCAGATATAAACGAAAAGACTTTGTTAGACTACGTTTCATTTCTACGCATTGAAAAGCAGATGCGTAATAGCACTATCGAAAAGCAGATTAGCTTTGTAAAGTGGTTTTTAAAATGGTGTAAAAACAACAATTATACAATTGCCTATAATTTTGAAGAATTTAAACCAAAGTTAAAAGAAACTTCTAAAAAGATAATCTTCTTAACTCAAGAAGAAATCGAACAGATTAAATCAACGGATTTAGGCACAAAGTCATATTTAGAACGCGTACGTGATGTATTACTTTTCTGTTGCTATACAGGACTTCGCTATTCAGATGCTTTTAGTCTAACAAGGCACGACATTAAAAATGATGCTATTGAGTTTGTTACCAAAAAGACAAACGATATGCTAAGGGTAGAATTAAACAAGCACAGTAGAGCAATATTAGAAAAGTACAAAGATGTACCTTTTGAAAAAGGAAAAGCACTACCTGTCATTTCTAATCAAAAGATGAATGACTATATAAAGGAACTTGGAGAGTTAGCAGAGATTAACGAGCCAATCCGAGAAACGTACTATATAGGCAATGAAAGAATAGATGAAGTAAAACCTAAATATGAACATTTAAGTACACACGTAGGGCGAAGAACATTTATCTGTACTGCTTTGTCATTAGGGATACCTGTACAGGTTGTAATGAAATGGACAGGACATTCAGACTACAAATCAATGAAACCTTATATCGATGTGGCTGATACAATTAAAGCGAATGCAATGACTAAATTTGATATGATATGAGTGAAATAAATTTAAAAGAAGTAGAAAATGAGTTTGTTAGGGCTTGCAGTATTTTAGATACTATATTAGAATATTGGGATATAGAGATTAATTCAAGGGGTAACAAGTTTAATTATGAGCATCAACAAGTTTATAGACAAACTCTCCATATGTTGAATCATAATAATTACAAAGGACTACTCAATAACGGAAATGAGGAAGTGAAAAAGTTATTCTTTGAGGATTTAGCTGTCACACTATGTCTTATAATTATTAAATATGAAACTGAAAAAGAGTTATTCAATAAATTAGGTCGTAAAGCATTACAAATCAATGAATTTAGACAATGGATAAAAAGTAGTTTAACTGATGCTGAATTATCCATTGAATTATTTATGAGGTCTAAAATATTGGATAGACAAGAATACTATGAATCAACTTTCTACAATGAAATTGGTTTCTTAGATTTTGACTATCACAAAGAAATTTATGTTTACGCAAAGTATTTGTTATCTGATGTGCAGGATGAATTTGATAATTATAAACAATATTATCAAACCAATATATATGTAAATGATAAGCCAATTTTTGATTTAGTATTAATTGGTCAGATACATAAAGTTTCTAACGGTCTTGTTTTTGAAGAAATTTGTCCATTTGAATTTTATAAAGAAATAAACTTTATATCGGCTACAAATAACTTAATACTACGTAAAGGGCAAAATAATCTATTCTACTATATCATTTATTTGCTTTATTCGTCAATCGAAGATGAAAGGATAAAAGAAAAATGGATGTACTTTATACTAAAGAAGTTTGACTTATCACATACAACATACACGAAGAAATACAAAGAGATAAAAGGAGATAATGTAAGTTTAGAAGCTAAAACCTTCTATAAAGAAATAAACACACTATTAGGGATCAGAGACAATTAAAGGTCTTTAAAGAATTAAAATAACTTGTTAGCCACTTAAAATATTTGTTTAAGTGGCTTTTTTCGTGCTTTAAAGGTTGATATAATCTTCATTTACCACCTACTTACCACTTACAGTACATCGTAGTTTTGAATCGTTCGAACATCACAAAATCGTATAATTTAAAAACTAAAACTATGTATTTAAATCAGTTAAAAGAAAAGCCAGTTTGGCAAATGACAGGAGAAGAACTATTGCAGTTATTACAAACAGTATCTCTAAAAGAGTTTAAAGAGCTTAATTCTCCACAAGAAACGCAACAATCCACAAAGCGTTATGTTTACGGAATACGTGGTATAGCAGACCTACTCGGATGTAGTATTACTACTGCTAATAAAATCAAGAAAGAAGGTCATATCAAAAAAGCGATTATCCAAAGAGGTAGAAAAATTATAGTCGATGCTGACTTGGCATTGGAACTATTCGCTAAAAAATAAAAGGGACAACTTCCGCAAATCATCCCTCTTAACAGCTATTTGTATAATCAAGAGCCTTTGCAAATATAGGCATTGCTCTTATAAACTAAAAGTATATGACTAATAGTAATATTGATAAAGAGTCAATCCAAGATAAAAGCATACGAAGTCTGAATCTAAGTATGTTTAATGTAAAAAGCGTTAACAAATGGCTTGAAATAGGTTCAAGCTTGCCGATTTCAAAACCTTTATTTGGAAGTATATGGCATGAGTATGAAGTTGCTATTCTATTTGCGAACACAGGAAAGGGAAAGTCAATTTTAAGTTACCAATTGTTTGATGCAATATCTAAAGGCAATACGATATTTGGATTAGAAACAACTCAATCCAGAGTGCTTTATTTTGATTTTGAATTATCCCCAAGATCACTTTACAATAGATATACGGATAATACCAATCAAGCTTTTGTGTTTAATGAGAACTTCATACGTGCCGAAATCAACCACGAACAGATTGACATTGAAGATATAGAGATTGAACAGGAGATTTTCAATCACATAGAAAAGGAAGTGAAGAAATACTCTCCTAAAGCGATATGTATTGACAATAGTTCGTTTCTGTCGTCTAATAATGAGAAATCAAAAGATGCTCTTAGCTTTTTAAAAAAGTTGCTAAAATTAAGTAGAAAGGAAGAAATAGCAATTTTAGTATTAGCACACAGACCAAAACAAAACGGATTATCTATGCCTGTAACTTTAGACCACCTCGCAGGTTCTAAAGCACTAAGTAACTTCTGTGATGTATGTTATACCATTGGGGATTCAGTTAAGGATTCTAACATTGTTTACATCAAAGAGCTTAAAAACAGAAATAGAGCGATTGTTTACAATTCTACAAACGTAATAGAGTGTAAAATAACAAAAGACCAAAGCTTATTGAAGTTTGAACTAATTGATTTTACTTCTGAAAAAGAACATTTATACCAGCCTGATGATACATCAGACAATCAATTGCAACAGATAAGCCAATTAAAAGAAGAAGGACTTAATAATGTTCAAATTGCAAAACGATTAGGAATAAGTGAAGGAACAGTTCGTAATAAATTAAAAAAAGCTAAATAATTACGAGGTATTTACGAGTTTTTTTTTATTATAACAAACTGTAATACAGTGTATTAATTTGTATTTTAACTATAATTCGTAATCGTAACCAAAAATGTCTATCAACTCGTAAATATTACGAGCTAACGTACAAATATATTACGATTACGAATTCGGCTCTTTTTAGACTACAATAAGCTAAATACCAGTACTTTAAATGTTATTCTACCTCGTAAAACACTCGTAAAAACACTTGATATTAGGTGCTTTATTTACAAATCGTAGGAATGTACAGGACAAAAATCCTGTTTCATATCTCCTGCTTGCAATAAAGAATCAAATATCATTCTATTGCCAAAAACAGATTTTTAACCCGACTATTTCAAAACGTATGAATTGTGAATTAGCTAAACAAATTAACCTGACAGACCTACTTAAAAAGTTAGGTTATACCCCAACGAGGACAACGAGAATTGATTGGTGGTATCTCAGTCCTTTTAGAACTGAAAACACAGCATCATTTAAAGTGAATATTAATAAAAATGTGTTTTATGACCACGCAGAGGGATTTGGAGGAACAACACTCGATTTTGTAATGAAGTACAATAATTGTGATATTAAATCAGCTTTAGAATTACTCAAAAACGATTCTTTTTCTTTTCATCAGCCAATTATTGCAAGTCCTGGTATTACACAAGAACCCATATATACAATTCAAGCGATTAAACCACTAACACACCCTAACTTGATACAATATATCGACGAGCGTAATCTTAGCCTTAAAATGGCTCAAAATTATTGTAAAGAGGTGCATTATACGCTAAACAACAAATCGTATTACGCTGTTGGTTTTCAAAATGAATTAGATGGTTTGGAACTAAGAAACAAGTATGTAAAAATGTGTCTTGGGAAAAAGGCAGTAACCTACTTTGAAAATAAGAGTAAAGATATTGTCTTACTTGAATCTTGGAGTGATTATATCAGCTTTTTAACCCTTTATCCCAATACTGAAAAACAATATGATTACTTGATTCTTAATTCTGTAGCAATGTTGAATAATACAATAATTAAAACACCAAATAATTATTTGTACAAATGTACAAATGGGGAATTGTATAAATGTATCAATGTACAAATGGATAAAAGTATCAATAATACTTTGTACAAAGAATTAAAGTATGAAAGAATTATTTGTTGCTTCGA
>JASLDM010000147.1 GCA_030151565.1 Flavobacterium sp.
GGCTGATAATAAATTGATTATGCCTCCTAAAAGCACCTATATAGAGCCTAAATTTATGAATGGTTTGATCATTTATGAAATTTAATATTTTACAACTATGACAATTACACAAAACCTCGATCAGTTAAACAAGCAATTGCCGGATCACGTTAGTTTGGTTGCCGTTTCTAAAACCAAGCCTCAAGAAGCTATTTTGGAAGCCTACCAAGCAGGTCAACGCATTTTTGGAGAAAACAAAGTGCAGGAAATGACTGAAAAATACGAGGCTTTACCCAAAGATATTCAATGGCATATGATTGGCCATTTGCAACGAAACAAAGTCAAATATATGGCTTCTTTTGTCGATTTAATTCACGGTGTAGACAGCTTTAGATTGCTAAAAGAAATCGATAAACAAGCTAAAGCAAACGACCGCGTGATCTCTTGCTTGTTGCAAATTTTTATTGCAGAAGAAGATACCAAGTTTGGATTAAACGAGGCAGAACTCGACGAAATACTCAACAGTGACGATTTTAAAGCACTGAAAAACATTAAGATAAAAGGCCTTATGGGAATGGCCACTTTTACTGATGATCAAGAAAAAGTAAAAAGAGAATTTACACATTTGAAGGAAACTTTTGATGCTGTAAAACAAAAATATACTACTTTAGAGCAACTCGATCTACAAATTCTCTCTATGGGAATGAGCAATGACTTTGAAATTGCAGTAGCTTGTGGAAGCACTATGGTTCGCATCGGTAGCACCCTTTTTGGAAGCCGTAATTATTAATATAATTTAAAGAAAAACTTGTACGCAGTTTTAGATATAGAAACCACAGGTGGACAATATAACGAGGAGGGAATAACCGAAATTGCCATCTACAAATTTGACGGAGACCAAGTAGTGGATCAATTCATTAGCTTGGTAAATCCAGAAATAGAAATACAACCCTTTGTAGTAAAACTTACGGGAATCAATAACGCCATGCTGCGTTCGGCTCCTAAGTTTTATGAAGTAGCCAAGCGCATTATCGAAATCACATCAGATTGCGTTATTGTGGCGCATAACTCTGAATTTGATTACCGCATTCTTCGTATGGAATTTCGCCGATTGGGTTATGATTTTCAGCGTCAAACACTTTGTACTGTTGAATTATCTAAAAAGCTACTGCCAGAACAAGCTTCTTATAGTTTGGGTAAATTGGTGCGCTCGTTGGGTATTCCCATTGCAGATCGGCATCGTGCCAGCGGTGATGCACTAGCCACCTTAAAGTTGTTTGCACTCCTACTTTCAAAAGATATGGAAAAAACCATTTTACGTTCGATGATCAAGTCGGATATCAAAACAGGGCTTTCTCCAAAATTACTTGATATCGTAGAAAGCCTGCCTAATACTGTGGGTATTTACTACATCCATAACGAAGAGGGAAACATCATCTATATTGGAAAGAGTAACAACATCAAAAAGAAATTACAGCAACACTTTACCAGTACTTCAAGTATTTTTAAAAAAATACAAAAAGAAACCTATACCGTTACCTTCGAAAAAACAGGTAACGAACTCATTGCGCAATTAAAGGAAACGGAAGAATTAACGATAAACAAGCCTATCTACAACAAGATTACGCGTAAAGCCATCTATCCGTATTCGCTTTATGTAAAAACCAACAGCAATGGATATCTGTATTGGTCGATTGACAAAACAGATGGTAGAAAACGCAATGTTATGGCTTTCAATTCTCCTGCAGAAGGGATTAAGTTTGTGGATAAATTGATTACAGAACATCAATTAAACATCTTTGTTGATGGTTTTTACAGTAAAAAATCTAAGAAGATAACCACAGAGAACTTCTCCGATACTATTGAAACGCCTTTTCCGGAATACAACGAAAACCTGTTGGCAGTATTAGAACCTTTCAACATTGATAAAGGAGCTATAAAACTGATTGACGTGGGTAGAAAAGTGAATGAAAAAAGTGCTATTATACTCGACAATGGAAAATTAATAGGCTATTGTTTCTATGATTTAAATCACCAAGTCAATGATTCCAAGCGAATCGAAGGAAACTTAACTCCTATTGCTTTCCAGCGAAACAATAGAAATATTATACTAAATTACATCAACAAAAGAAAAGGGTATAAACTCATCCACTTCTAAACCGATACGACAATGAGAAAGAGATTAAAAAACAAATACGACATTCTCAAACAAAAGATCTATATCATCATTTATGGATCCAACACCTTTGCAGGTAAACTGTTTGACTTGGTTTTATTAGGGGTTATTCTATTGAGTGTTTTACTGGTGATGCTAGAATCTGTAGAACGCTTAGATTCCAAATACCATACTTTTCTGATTGTATCAGAATGGGTAATTACGGTGTTTTTCTCTATTGAATATGCCTTGCGAATTATCTGTAACAAAAAACCGTTGCGCTATATTTTTAGCTTCTACGGTATTGTTGATTTAATATCGATACTTCCAATGTATTTGGCCTTTTTTATTCCTGGCTCACGAATACTATCGGTGGTGCGTGCGTTGCGTTTACTCCGCTTATTCGGTATTCTGAATCTGATGCACTATGTAGGACAAGAATCGCACTTAAAACTTGCTATTAAAGCCAGTAGAACCAAGATTATTGTTTTTGTATATTTTGTATTAATTGTTTCCGTGCTCTTAGGAGCTTTGATGTATGTAATCGAAGGAAAAGAGAATGGTTTTACCAGTATTCCCACAAGTATTTATTGGTGTATTGTAACGCTTACCACGGTTGGTTATGGAGATATTTCGCCTGCTACAACCTTAGGTCAAGCCATTGCCTCACTGATTATGATTATGGGTTATGGAATTATCGCGGTTCCTACTGGAATTGTAACTGCTGAATTCTCTAATTTAAAACGCAGTAAGTTAAACTCAAAATACAAGAGAAACTGTCCTTCTTGTACCACAACTATCTTTGATGAAGATGCTAATTATTGCTACAATTGTGGCCAAAAATTACAAAATATAAATGCCAAATAAATCCTTTTTACTTGTTGTTGTAGGTCCTACAGCTATTGGAAAAACAGCTTTAGCCATTGCTTTAGCACAGCATTTCAACTCCGAAATTATCTCTTGCGATAGCCGTCAGTTTTATCAAGAAATGACCTTGGGTACCGCAGTACCTTCAAAGGAGGAGCTTGCTGCAGCACCCCATCATTTTATACAAAATAAAAGTATTTTTGAAAGCTTTAGCGTGGGTGACTTTGAACGAGAAGCATTGGCAAAACTCGACCAACTGTTTCAACAGCATCCTGTACAGGTTATGGTTGGCGGATCGGGCTTGTATGTAAATGCCGTATTAGAAGGTTTGGACGATTTTCCAGATATTGATCCAGAAATACGAGCAACGCTAAACCAACGTCTCGAAACAGAAGGCCTTGAAGCACTGCAAGAAGAATTGCGTCTACTCGATCCTATTCACTATGAAAAAGTAGCACTGCAAAACCCACAACGCGTTATACGAGCTTTAGAAATCTGTATCGGAACCGGAAAACCGTATTCCTCATTTTTGAATAATAAAGCCAAAAAACGCTCTTTTATTCCTATTGTTATAGGTTTGGAAGCTCCTCGTGACCAAATGTACGAACGCATCAACAAGCGCGTAGACATAATGGTTGAAAACGGACTATTGGAAGAAGCCAAAGCCCTCTACCCCAATCGTGCATTAAATGCGTTACAAACCGTAGGATATAGAGAGTTGTTTGATTATTTTGATGGAGTGTATTCATTAGAAACCGCTTTAGAAGAAATTAAAAAGAACACCCGTCGCTTTGCCAAACGTCAAATGACTTGGTTTAAAAGAACACCAGAAAACACTATTTGGGTAGATTACCAAACACCTACAACGGAAGTTTGCAATCTTATTCAAACTAAACTAGATGAATATGCCCATAGCTAAAGA
>JASLDM010000044.1 GCA_030151565.1 Flavobacterium sp.
CCCAAGCTTTTACTTCCCATCCAGCATTTTCTAAAGCTTTTTTGGTATTCATTCCAACACAGAAAGCTATTTTTTCTTTTAAAAAAGCCAAATCTGGATGATTACAAACCTGTTTAACCGCATTTTGACTTGTAAACAAAACCGCATCATAAACCGCTCCTAAATTAAAGGGAATCGGATTTATCGAAATAAAATCAATTTCGGTCAATATACAATTCGAAGCTTTAAATAAAGCTTTATCCGAATTGGCCACACATCTAGTTGAAAGAATATTTACAGCAGTCATTAGTCGCGTTTCAATTCTTTTCGTAACTCAGTCATCAAGGCTAATCCTCCATTTTCAAGCAATTCTTTAGCGGCAAAAAAACCAAGCTTTTTCCATTCTTCAATTGGGACAACTTTATTAACTTCAAACTTTTCTTTTCCATCTAAAGAGAATAATACCCCTTTAAAGTTAATTGTATCATCGTGGTCATTATAAGTAGCTAATGCACCTATTGGAGCCGTACACCCACCTTCCAACGTACGTAAAAACTGACGTTCGATATGCGTAGCCATTTCCGTTTCGTAATCATTTAATGCTGCAACAGCCTGTATAGAAAAATCATCTTCAGCTAAAGCTACAACAACCATTGCACCTTGAGCAGGTGCAGGAACCATCCAGTCCAAGGTTGTGAATTCCTTAGGTTTTTTCCCTATTCGATCCAGTCCAGCTGAAGCAAAAACAGCCGCATTCCAATCATTCTCTTGCAATTTTTGCATACGCGTATTTACATTTCCTCGTAAATCAACAACTGTATGTGTTGGATAGTGATGTAGCCATTGTGCTTTTCTTCTCAAACTTCCGGTAGCAACGATTGCTTCTTCTTTATTTAAAAAATCAAGATCGCCCTTATGCAACAGAATATCCTTAAAATCAGCTCTTTTCAAAACTGCTGCTTGAATAATGCCGTCAGGTAAAGCAGTAGGCACATCTTTCATTGAATGAACAGCGATATCTACTTCACCTTTTAACATAGCAACATCCAGAGTTTTAGTAAAAATACCCGTAATCCCAAGCTCATACAGAGGTTTGTCTAAAACTAAATCTCCAGTAGATTTTACAGGAACAAGCTCTGTTTCATATCCTAATTTATCCAATTGGTCAGCCACTGTACGTGCTTGCCATAAAGCCAACTCACTATCTCGAGTTCCTATTCGTATTTTTTTACTCATGTTGTATGGTTTCTATTTGAAAAACTTTTTCAATCCATTCGATACTTTCATCAACTACCGTGTCCTCATGCCGAAGATGATTGGCAAATTGTGTCGTAATCTTTTGAATAAGACGCATGCTTATCAGCTCCGCTTGTTCTTCGTCAAAGTTTTGTATTTTTTTTCTGTGGTAATTTAATTCATTTTCTTTAATTGTTTCCAACTTAGACTTAAGAGCATGAA
This sequence comes from Flavobacterium sp., assembly GCA_030151565.1. Lineage (GTDB taxonomy): Bacteria > Bacteroidota > Bacteroidia > Flavobacteriales > Flavobacteriaceae > Flavobacterium. The sequence continues at coordinate 1,438 of JASLDM010000044.1, forward strand.
TTGTTGGCGCAAACTTTCTCATTTCTGTCCAAGCAATAAACTCCGACTTAATTTCCTCTATAATTGCTTCCGCCATAGGTATAAACTTTTTTCTGCGTTCCAAAGTCTTATCAGTCAACTGAGACAAATAATCCAAATGAATCAAAGTAACTCCCTCAATCTCTTGCACCGTTGCATCGACATTCTTAGGAAGAGAAAGGTCTAGTATTAATAACGGTTTATGCAAATTCAAAACATCCTTATCAATGGTTGGTAATTGGGCACCTGTAGCTACAATCAAAACATCTGCAACAGCAATTTCTGTTTTCAATTCTTCAAAATCTTTTACGCGTATATTAAACTTACCAGCCAATTTCTGAGCTTTATCTTTTGTTCTATTTATCAAAACAATATGCTCATTTTTAGTATGCTTGACTAAGTTTTCACAAGTATTACGTCCAATTTTACCTGTTCCAAAAAGCAAAATATTTTTATTCGAAATATCTTCAACCTGATCCATAATATATTGCACAGAGGCAAAGGATACAGAAGTAGCTCCTGAACTAATTTCGGTTTCATTCTTTATTCGTTTACTCGCCTGAATCACTGCATTTATCAATCGCTCAAAATAAGACGACACCAAACCTTTTGCTTTAGATTGAATAAAGCCTAATTTAATTTGACTTATAATTTCAAAATCACCTAAAATCTGACTATCCAACCCAGTACCAACTCTGAAAAGATGTTGAATAGCATCTTTATTTTTATGAATATAGGCCACTTTCTGAAAATCATCCACCGTTCCATTACTATAATCGCAAAGCAACTTAATTAATTCGAAAGGATGCTGAGCAAACCCATAAAGCTCAGTTCGATTACAAGTAGAAATGATAATTAAATTTGAAATCTGTTGCTCAAAGGCAGCTTCTAACAACTGCTCTTTAGCCACTTCACTAAGACTAAACTTTCCTCTTATTTCTGCGTCTGCTTTCTTATAGTTCAACCCGACAACATAAAAAGTACCGCTTTTTGTCTTATTCAATTTTTCCATTTTATTATCTTTATTTCTAAAAAGTACACAAATGTATCATATATCAATTTATAAAAACAACGCTAAAAGGACTATTTGTATCGCTATTAGAAAATCCAATCAAAAGATACTCAGTTCCATTTAAAACCATTACTTTTGTAGCCATATCAAGGGTTGCAAATTAATCTAAATAGAATTATTCTAAATAATAAGTACCGATTAAAGGAATCCATTAAATAAAAAAACAACGCTATGAGTCCATATGAAGAAATAAATATCGCTGATGGTTTTACCCTTATAAGGATAGAAAATAACACCGAAAGTATCTTGCGTTTTGAACGCAGTATGGAATTAGGAATCATCCAGTTTTACTTTGCAATTAAAGGTAACGGCAAGTTTATTTTCAATCAAGGCAACTATGCTTTACCGCTATTAGAAGAAAAAGCACTCGTATTATACAATCCAGAAAAAAAACTACCAATTCATTTAGAAATCGAGCCACAATCTTGGACTTTAGCCGTATTTATTTCTATTACAAAATTCCACTCTTTATTTTCGAGTGAGGCAGAATTCATCAGCTTCCTAAATACCGAAAACAGAGATAAAAAATATTACGCAGAAGAAGCCATCACACCTTCTATGGCTATTGTATTAAATCAAATTTTCAACAATTCGATGAACAGTTCCTTAAAGAACTTATATCTAAAAGGAAAAACATTTGAGTTGTTAAGTTTGTTTTTTAATCAGAATGAAGATCAAAACGTAGAGAACTGCCCTTTTCTCTCAGATGAAGAAGATGTTGTTAAAATAAAAAAAGCCAAAGATCTCATCATCAGTCAAATGTCAGAACCACCAACTTTACAAGAACTTGCCGACGAAGTGGGGATAAATATTAAAAAACTAAAACTAGGTTTCAAACAAATCTACGGCGACACCGTATTTGGCTTCCTGTTTGACTACAAAATGGAATACGCCAGAAAGCTATTAGACAACGGTACACACAACGTTACCGAAGCAGGTTTAAAAATCGGATATAGCTCTGCAAGCCATTTTATTGCTGCTTTCAAAAAGAAATTCGGAACTACTCCAAAAAAATATTTAATGTCCATTAATCCAAATAACTAAAGTATTATGAAAGGCGTATTATTAGTAAATCTAGGCTCACCAAAGAGCCCAACCGCAAAAGATGTAAAACCTTACTTAGACGAGTTTTTAATGGACTCAAGAGTCATTGACCTACCATACCTCTTAAGAGCTCTTCTTGTAAAGGGAATTATTTTAAATACTCGACCAGAAAAATCGGCAGCAGCTTATAAGAAAATTTGGTGGGAAGAAGGATCTCCCCTAATTGTCATATCAGAAAGAATACAGAAAAAAACACAACAACAGCTTGACCTACCTGTAGAATTAGCAATGCGCTACGGTGAACCTTCAATAAAAAATGGTCTTCAAAAACTGAAAGATCAAGGTGTCACAGAGGTCCTTTTAATTCCATTGTATCCACAATTTGCAATGGCAACAACCGAGACTATTAATGTATTAGCTAAGGAACTTCGAGCACAATTTTTTCCAGAATTGAAGATTACAAGTCTTCCTGCTTTTTATAACAAAGAAGAATACATTACTGCCTTAGCTCATTCAATTCAAGAGCACTTAGCAGATTTTGATTACGATCACATTTTATTCTCATACCATGGTGTACCAGAACGTCACATCAAAAAATCAGACATCACACAAGGTCACTGCAAAATGGATCAATCGTGCTGCCAATCAGCATCAAAAGCACACCAGTTTTGCTACCGCCACCAATGTTTAGAAACCACACGCCAAGTGGTCGAAAAATTACAAATACCTCAAGATAAATATAGCAACTCCTTTCAATCGCGTTTAGGCCCAGATAAATGGCTACAACCACCAACAGATCAAACCGTAAACAACTTAGCCACAAGCGGTAATAAAAAAATAGCCGTTGTAACCCCAGCATTCGTTGCAGACTGTTTAGAAACGCTTGAAGAAATTGGAATGGAAGCAAAAGAGGAATTCCACAAACACGGAGGCGTTGAATTTAGAACAATCCCTTGTTTAAATGAAGATGACTTATGGATCACAGCACTAGTCACTTGGATTAAAGAATGGCAAAAAAAAGCATAACATGTTATACTTATATTTAAAAGCACTTCATATCATCTTTATTGTTTGTTGGTTTGCAGGTCTATTTTACATTGTCCGTTTGTTTGTTTATTATGCCGAAGCACAACAAAAACCACAACTTGAACGAGATATTCTATCAAATCAATTTAGATTGATGACACATCGGCTATGGTATATCATCACTTGGCCAGCAGCAATACTTGCAGTACTCTTTGGAATAGGTCTTCTGATAGAAATGCCTCAGTTTTTGACACAATCGTGGATGCACGTAAAATTATTTTTCGTAGTATTGCTTCTAATTTACCACTTTAAATGTCAGCAATATGTCACTGAAATTCAAAAAGGCATTCTCGATAAAAAAGCCTCTTTTTTTAGACTATGGAACGAAGGAGCAACCATCATTCTATTTGCTGTCGTTTTTTTAGTAATTTTAAAAAGCGCCATAAATTGGATATATGGCGTTATTGGGATTCTTATATTTATTTTCCTACTTTTATTCGGTTATAAATTTTACAAGAAAAGACGAGCGAAAAACGCTAAATAAATGAAAGACGAACTGATACTTAAAAACTTTTCTTTACGAAACAGGATATTCATTTCGTTGATTTTCCTCACCCTAATATCTTCAGTTTTGATTGCAGCAGTATCTGTATATCAATTCCGAAAAGAAGCACGCACCTATCACCAAGACCGCTTAGAGCGAAAGGAAAATGCTATTAATGAACACATCAACTTTATTTTAAGCACCACAACGTATCCTTTAGTTACAGAAAACCTAGCTTTAATTTTTAAGAGCAAAATACACGAATTAGCAACCATACACAGTACAGAAATAAACATTCACGATCTTAGTGGAAAACTCTTAATTTCATCTAAAGGAAATTTTTCAATTGACGAAAAGCCAGAGCCAATTCCTCAAATGATTTTAAAAGTCCTACAATCCACCCAAAACAAACGCTTTGTAGATTTAAAAATTGTAGACGAAGAACGTTACCGAACGGCATATTCATACTTAAAAGACAGCAAGTACAAGCCACTTGGAATATTAAAAGTCCCGTACTTAGAAGAAACGGAGTTTTATCAGAATGAAGTAAAAAACTTTTTAATAAAATTTGGGCAAGTATATATTTTTATGCTCCTAATGGCTATTACAATAGCCTATTTTTTGTCGAGTTATATTACTAAAAATTTAAAATCCATAAGCGTTAAAATGACGAGTACGAAACTCGATCAAAAAAACGAAAAAATCAGTGTTACCTCATCCAGTAAAGAAATTAACTCCTTGATAGTTGCCTACAATGAAATGGTAGACAAATTAGAAGCGAGCGCAGACAAGCTTGCCCAAAGTGAACGAGAACAAGCTTGGCGAGAAATGGCTAAACAAGTTGCTCACGAAATCAAAAATCCATTAACACCAATGCGTCTTACCGTTCAAAGTTTCCAAAGACGCTTTGACCCAACAGATCCAGAAATCAAACAAAAGATAGACGACTATTCCCATACCCTAATTCAACAAATTGACACAATGAATGCTGTAGCTACTGCTTTCTCTAGCTTTGCCTCAATGCCCGCACAACAAAGCGAACAGCTCAATATCGTTCAAGTCGTTCAATTGGCTTTAGAAATATTCAATGAACCTTATATCAAATTCGAAGCCCCAACAGAACGACTAATAGTAAAGATGGATAGAACACAATTAATCCGAATTATTACCAACTTAGTCAAAAATGCAATACAAGCGATTCCGGATGAAGAAACCAATCCAGAAGTCGTCGTTACCATCAGACAAACAGACAACTTTGTACAAATAGAAGTAAAAGATAACGGAATTGGGATCAGTATTGAAAATAAAAATCGTATTTTCGAACCTAAATTCACCACTAAATCGAGTGGAATGGGCTTAGGCTTAGGGATTATAAAAAATATAGTAGAAAATTATAACGGCATAATTAACTTTGAATCTTCAAAAGAAAAAGGTACCACCTTTTATGTAAAGTTGCCAATTATTAACACATAGAATTACATTATGAATTTCGAAAACATCGTAGTAGAAAACGAGGGTAGTCTTGCAATTATCACAATCAACAGACCTACAAAATTAAATGCTCTCAACAAAGCAACTATCGAAGAATTACACAGAGCTTTAAAAACCATAGAATCGGACAAAGATATCCGCGTTATTATCCTTACAGGAAGTGGAGAAAAAGCTTTTGTAGCAGGTGCCGATATCTCAGAATTTGCAAACTTCAATTCAAGCGAAGGTTCGCAATTAGCCGCAAAAGGCCAGGAACTTTTATTTGATTTTGTTCAAAACCTAAACAAACCTGTAATTGCTGCAGTTAACGGATTTGCACTTGGAGGAGGATTAGAACTTGCAATGGCTTCAGATTTTAGAGTAGCTTCTGAAAACGCTAAAATGGGATTACCAGAAGTAACCCTTGGAGTTATTCCAGGATATGGAGGAACACAACGTTTGCCGCAATTAGTAGGTAAAGGTAGAGCAATGGAAATGATAATGACTGCCGCAATGATTGATGCAGAAACCGCTAAAAACTACGGCCTAGTTAACCACGTAGTACCTCAAGCAGAACTTTTAGAGTTCACCAAAGCACTAGCTCAAAAAATAGCAAAAAACTCTCCAGTAGCTATCGGAAAAGCTATTAAAGCTGTAAACGCAAATTTCAAAGATGGCGTAAACGGATTCCACGAAGAAATCAAGAGCTTTGGAGACTGTTTTGCTACAGCCGATTTTAAAGAAGGAACCACAGCATTCTTAGAAAAGAGAAAAGCTAATTTTACAGGAGAATAAAGAACTAGACGTAGAGAAACAATACGTTTCTTTACAAAAAAGTCTCTTTATTGTTTTGATCAGAAAACACAGTTACTATTTGAGCCCTTAATATTGATTTCTCAAAGTCAATACTAAGGGCTCAAATAGTTTATAAAACACAGCAAAGACACAATCAACGCATCGTTAAAAA
>JASLDM010000066.1 GCA_030151565.1 Flavobacterium sp.
TTCAGCATGAATTCCAAGTTCGTTCTGATGATTCTTATTGCTTCAGCGGAACTTGATCTACTACTGATCTCAATAATTTGCTCATTTGAGTCAGAGTGTGGAATATCGCCTAAAAATGGAATATTAGTGTTGTTTTCAATATCCATTCTATTTTTAATCTTTGTGTCTAAAAGATTTTTTAAATAGATAATAGCAAAAGGTATTAAACCTCCAAGAATTAATGCTGCAAGCAGAATGATATTGTTTTTTGGAGAAACAGGGTTATTACCTGCTTTGGCCTCATCTACAACTTTGGCATTTAAATCCGTAGCTGCAAGTGCAATAGCTGTTTCTTCTCTTTTTTGGAAGAGGTATAGGTAGATCGCTTCTTTTACTTTTTGTTGTCTATCGATAATTCTGAATTCGCGTTCTTGTCTTGGTACTTGTGCAAGTTTTGATTCTAATTCTTTTTCTTTAGCAACTAGTTCTTTTTGAGTGATTTGTAAAGAGTTTTTTAGACGACTCAAACTCTCGCTTACAGAAGCTTTCATTGAAGCAATTTGATCGTCTAATTTTACAACAGCCGGGTTGCTGTCAGTAGAACTTGCGCGAATGCGATTGCGTTCCAAAACTAAATTATTGTATTGATTTATCAGACTAGATGAACTCGCATCCGAAGAAACAATATTACCTGGTAAAAGTTCATTTGGCTTACTGTTTTTAAGAAACTCAATCATAGAAATCACAACTTTTAGTTCTGTTTCATTTTCTATAATTCTTTTTTCATAAACGCTAGCGCTTTGAAGATAAAGACTTACCTCTGTTGGGATATCTGTAAGTTTATGTTGAGATTTATATCCTTCAACTGTCTTTTCTGCATCGCCCAGCTCTTCAGTTATTAGAACCAATCTAGAGTCAATAAATTCAGAGGTTTTTTCAGAGACAAATCGTTTATCAGCAATAGCTTCTTCATTATAAATAGAAACTAAGTTATTTAAGTAATCTACTCCTTTTGTAGGTGTAGGGTCCAGAAGTGATAAATCTATAACACTAGAAAATTTATCTGTAGGGTTTACTTGTAGGTTTCTTAAGAAGTAATTTACAACTTGATTTATAGGGAAAATTTCAATAATAGTTTCTTTTGATGAATTGTTTTCATCTTCTTTTGTTCCTTCCTTTGTTATGGTAGGTGTCGGTTTTGGTGTGTTTTTTGTAACTATTAATTTACCTAGCAATGTAGGTATTGTTGCTCCATATTCAAAAGTTCCAATTACCTCTTCTTCTGATCTTAATTCAAAAGAATTTTCTGATATGTTTTTTAAATAAAAGGTGTAGCGAATGTTGTCAAAGTCAAAAACGCGTTCAACGAAGTTAAATCGTATCGGGCTATCGTCATATAATTCACTTTTTTTAAGTCGGCCTTCAGAAATATAGGCAATGTTCAATTGCAAACGTCGAACTGTTTTCTCTGCAATTGCTCTTGATTTTAAAATTTGAGTTTCGTTTTCTACGTTACTTTTACCTCCTGAAAACATTGCTAAATCGGAAAAAGCAGCCATTTCACTAGCCATACCGCCTCCACGACGCTCATCTTTTACAATGATTGTAGTATTAATTTGGTATGTTTTTTCAGCATAACGCAAATAGATAAAAGCTAAAACAAGAACAAGAAATATACTAAGAACAAACCATCTCCAGTGGATAATGTATTTTTCTAATTCTTCTCGAATATTTATGTTCGAATTGTCGTTTTTGTCAAATTGATTTTCCATAGAAATTATTTACGAATAGCTAAAGCGAATACAGTTACTAAAAGTGATAAAGCAGAGATACCAATGCTGATGTTTGGACCAACAGACGATGAGTTTATGCGAGTTTTATTTGGCTCTACATATACTATGTCGTTTTGGTTAAGATAGTAATACGGCGAATTTATAAAATCAGCTTGAGTCATATCAACGCGATTGTATGTACGTTTTCCGTTATTTTCTCTGATAACCAATACATTTTGTCTTTTGCCGTAAATAGTCATATCTCCTGATAAAGCTATTGCTTCAGGTAGTGTTAATCTTTCGCTATTTATTGTGTGAACTCCTGGTCGAACAACTTCGCCTTGAACTGTGACTTTGAAGTTCATAATACGAATATTGATAATTGGATTGTTTAAGTACTTTGAAACCTTTCCTTTTATTAATGATATTGCTTCTGTACGTGTTAATCCTCCTAGTTTTAATGTACCTAAAACGGGGAATTCAATATTTCCTTGTGAATCTACTAGATATAGTTGTTGTTGCATTTGAGCACTTCCTGCTGGGTTATTTGGCTGAGAAGTCATGGTGTTTACCAAGTTAAATGGAGCTGCTGATTCAATGTCTTCTGCAGATACAATAATCATTAGTAAATCATCTGATTGTAACTTTGTTTTAAAAGTTTCTGCTAAATTATTTTCATTATTTATAGTCTCAGTGTTCTGATAATAAACGTATTTAGTTTTTGAAGCACAAGAACTCAGGATAAATACTGAACCGAGTAATAAGGCAATGTAGGAGGTGATTCTTTTTTTCATTTTTTTTTTGCAAAGGTAAATTATCTGTAATTATTAAAAAAACGTATAATTGGCTTTATAATTTTACATATCTGTTTCTTTAAAGACTTTCTTTTTGATGTCTAAAATATAAATTTAATAAAATTAGTAGGTTTAGAAATAGATAAGGTGATAGCTTTAGTTCGTTCATATATTTAGATTATGGGATGGTTGAAATAGTTGCTTTGTCGCAATGTTGTGCCAATATAAAATCAAAACGAACTGTTGTGTTATCTTAATAAAATTCGCTTTTAGTTGTCGGTCGAACTACTAAAAGCGAGTCAAATATATTGAAAATATTCTTAAAATTTAGAGATTTAGTTTTAAAACTCCAATTTCTTTTTTCTTAATTCAAAGTTTTGTCCTAAATATACTTTTCTTACCATTTCATCTTCTGCAAGTTCTTCGGGTATTCCAGCCTTTAATATACCTCCTTCGAACATCAAATATGTTTTGTCGGTAATAGCTAGTGTTTCCTGTACGTTGTGGTCTGTAATTAGGATGCCGATATTTTTGTTTTTTAAACGAGCTACTATGCGCTGAATGTCTTCAACGGCAACAGGGTCAACTCCTGCAAAAGGTTCGTCTAATAAAATAAATTTAGGATCTGTTGCTAAGGCTCTGGCGATTTCAGTTCTACGGCGCTCTCCTCCTGAAAGTAAATCTCCTCGATTGGTTCGAATGTGTTCTAAGCTAAATTCTTCTATCAAAGATTCCATTTTTTCTATTTGTTGTTTCTTAGTAAGCTTAGTAAGCTGTAAGACACTTAAAATGTTATCTTCGATGCTAAGTTTTCTAAAAACAGAAGCCTCTTGAGCCAAATATCCGATACCGTGTTGAGCTCTTTTGTACATCGGAAAGTCCGTAATATTGGTTTGGTCTAAGTAGATGTTTCCGCCGTTCGGTTTTACTAAGCCTACAATCATATAGAAAGAGGTTGTTTTTCCTGCTCCGTTTGGACCTAGTAATCCAACGATCTCTCCTTGATTAACTTCAACGGAAATGCCTTTTACAACTTTTCTACCTTTATATGTCTTGATTAAATTATCCGCTCTGAGTTTCATAAATGCTAATTTTTTACTTTTGTTGGTACAGCTGGTTTTTTACGGTGAACAAATTTCGAGATATAAATGCTTATCTCGTATAAAATCAATAAAGGGATTGCTACAATTACTTGACTTATAATATCCGGAGGGGTTATAATTGCCGAAAGAATTAATATTAATACAATGGCATATTTTCTATATTCTCTTAAAAACTGTGGAGAAACTAAGTCCATTACAGATAAAAAGTAAATGATAATTGGTAGTTCAAAAACTAGACCACAGGCTAGTGAAGATGTTTTAACTAAACTAATGTATGAGTTGATGTCAATTTGATTTTTAACAATACTACTTACTTGTAGGTTAGATAAGAAGTTGATAGATAAAGGTGTAATTAAGTAATATCCAAAAACAACTCCTATAAAGAATAAAAGAGATGATATGGATATGAAAAATTTAGCATTTTTCTTTTCATTATCGTACAAAGCCGGGCTAATAAACTTCCAAACCTCTCTTAAAATAAAAGGGAAAGCTATAATAAAACCCGCTGTTATTGAGGTCCATATCATTACAGAAAATTGACCTTCCATAGTTCTGTTTTGAATTTCGAATGGAAGCTCTTTATTACAGAAACTGTCTTCTAGGTTGAAAACTTTAGAGATGTCGCAGAAAATCTGGTATGTAATAAAGTCTCCACTTTTTGGACCGAAAATAATAGTATTGAAAATGAAATCTTTAAAAATAAAGGCTACAGTGGCTCCTAGAATAATAAAAATACTCGAACGAATTAATAACCATCTTAATTCTTCCAAGTGGTCTAAAAAAGACATTTCTTTTTGAGCGCTCTTTTGTTCTGTCATTATACGATTCCTTCTTTTAAAATGTCGTGAAGATGAATAACACCTTTGTATTTATTTCCCTCAGTAACTAATAGTTGTGTAATGGCATTGTCTTCTAATATTGATAGAGCTTTAGAAACTCGTTCGTTTATATCTATTGTTTTAGGGTTCAGACTCATGATGTCTTTTGCCTTAATATTAGAAAGGTTGTCTTGATGTTCTAGCATTCTACGGATATCTCCATCTGTAATAATTCCAATTACGTTGTCGTTTTCAACAACTGCTGTTACACCTAATCTTTTTTTAGAGATTTCAACAATGACATCTTTAATGTTTGAACTTGGAGTAACCATTGGTTTCTTTTGAATATCAAGAATATCTTTGACCAAAAGTAGTAATTTTTTTCCTAAAGCGCCACCAGGATGATATAAAGCAAAATCTTCAGCTTTGAAGTTTCTTAAACGCATTAAGCATACTGCTAAAGCGTCCCCAAGAGCTAATTGAGCAGTAGTACTGTTCATAGGAGCAAGGTTATTCGGGCAAGCTTCTTTGTCTACTTTTGAGAGGAGGATGTAGTCAGACCCTTTTCCAAGTGCGGAATTTTCGTTCGCGGTAATTGCGATTAGAGGATTTTCAAAACGCTTAAGTAAGGGAGTCAAGATTTTTATTTCAGGACTATTACCACTATTCGAAATACATATCACGCAATCGTCGGGTTGTAGTAAACCCAAATCACCATGAACAGCTTCTGAAGCGTGCATAAATAACGAAGGGGTACCTGTTGAATTGAAAGTAGCAACAATTTTAGCGCCAATTAGCGCACTTTTGCCAATTCCTGTCACGACAACGCGTCCTTTGCAATTAAAAATTGCGGCTACTGCTTTTTCAAAATCTTCGTTGATGTATTGGGTTAGTTTTGCAATGCTTTCACTTTCAGAAAGTAAAGTCTCCTTTGCAATATCTAGGATGTTTATAGAGGTATTCAATGTCAAGTAATGTTAAATATTATGAGGATTGAAAAGTTTTTTGTTACCTTTAGGTTCTGCAAATTTATGTAAAATACCATTAAAAAATAATGAAATCAGCCAAAATTGACTTGCATAAAGAGTTAAAGAAGTTTTTTGGATTTGACCAATTCAAAGGATTGCAAGAAAAAGTAGTAGAAAGTATTATCACGGGGCACAATACTTTTGTGATTATGCCAACTGGAGGAGGGAAATCTCTATGTTATCAATTACCAGCTTTGGTTTTAGATGGAACTGCTATTGTGGTGTCTCCTTTGATTGCTTTAATGAAAAATCAAGTAGATGCAATTCGAAGTTTGTCTACAGAATATGGCGTAGCTCATGTTTTGAATTCGTCATTGACTAAAACAGAAATTAATCAAGTAAAAGAAGATATCAAAAGTGGTGTTACCAAACTTTTGTATGTGGCGCCTGAGTCGCTTACGAAAGAAGAGTATGTCAATTTTTTAAAGGGAGAAGAAATATCGTTTGTGGCTATTGATGAGGCGCACTGTATTTCGGAATGGGGGCACGACTTCAGACCTGAGTACAGAAATTTACGAAACATTATTCGCCAGCTTGGAGATATGCCTATTATTGGTTTAACAGCTACCGCAACTCCGAAAGTTCAAGAAGATATTCTTAAAAACTTAGAAATTCCAGATGCGAATGTTTTTAAAGCCTCATTTAATAGACCTAATCTATATTATGAAGTAAGGCAGAAAACCAAAAATGTTGAGTCAGATATTATTCGTTTCATCAATCAGCATAAGGGCAAGTCTGGTGTTATTTATTGTTTGAGCAGAAAGAAAGTAGAAGAAGTTGCTCACGTTTTGCAAGTAAACGGAATTAGTGCAGTGCCTTATCACGCTGGATTAGATGCAAAAACAAGAGCAAAACATCAAGATATGTTTTTGATGGAAGATGTTGATGTTGTTGTTGCAACGATTGCTTTTGGGATGGGGATTGATAAGCCGGATGTGCGTTATGTTATTCATCATGATATTCCAAAATCATTAGAAAGTTATTATCAAGAAACAGGACGTGCAGGACGTGACGGAGGTGAAGGACATTGTTTGGCTTATTACTCGTATAAAGATATCGAGAAACTAGAGAAATTTATGTCGGGGAAGCCTGTTGCTGAACAAGAAATTGGTTATGCTTTGTTGCAAGAAGTTGTGGCGTATTCTGAAACTTCAATGTCTAGACGTAAATTCTTATTGCATTATTTTGGAGAAGAGTTTGATGAAGTGAACGGAGATGGTGCTGATATGGATGATAACGTTAGAAATCCAAAAGCAAAGAAAGAGGCTGAAAATGAGGTGTTATTATTGCTTAAAACGGTTCGAGATACTAAGCAGTTATTTAAAACTAAAGAAATTGTTTTTACTTTAGTAGGTAAATTAAATGCCTTAATTAAAGCGCATAAAACAGATGCGCAAGTGTTTTTTGGTAAAGGAGCTGACCATGATGATAAGTTTTGGACAGCGTTAATTCGACAAGTTTTGGTAGCGGGATATTTATCAAAAGATATTGAGAGCTATGGTGTTTTGAAGATTACCAAAAAAGGTCTTGAGTTTATTGAAAATCCAGAATCATTTATGATGACAGAGGATCATGAGTTTTTTATTGATAAAGCGGACTCTGAAGGAAATGTTTCGAAAGTTTCAGCAGTAGTAGATGCAGTTTTAATAGGAGTGCTAAAAGATTTAAGGAAAAAAGTTGCAAAGAAATTTGGTGTTCCGCCTTTTGTGGTTTTTCAAGATCCATCTTTAGAAGACATGGCTTTAAAGTATCCTATAACTGTTGAGGAAATGGGGAATGTCCATGGTGTTAGTGAAGGGAAGGCTAAGAAATACGGAAAAGAGTTTGTAGATGTAATAGCAAAATATGTGGATGAAAATGATATTATTCGTCCTGATGATCTTGTTGTCAAGTCTACTGGAGCAAATTCAGCATTAAAGCTTTATATTATTCAAAATGTAGATCGAAAGTTGTCGTTACAAGATATTGCTTCTGCCAAAGGGTTGAGTATGGATTCTTTGTTGAAGGAGATGGAGCAAATTGTTTATGCGGGAACTAAATTGAATATTGATTATTGGATTGAAGAAATGCTTGATGAGGAGCAACAAGAAGAAATATATGATTACTTTATGGAATCAGAGACTGATGCGATTAAAACGGCATTGGAAGAATTCGATGGAGATTATGACACAGAAGAATTGCGTTTAGTACGTATTCAGTTTATTAGTAAAGAAGCAAATTAATCGATTGATCATTCGAGTATTTAAAAGAATAATTAAAAAAGCCGTTTTAAACTTAAAACGGCTTTTTTAATTTGCTAATTCACCACGATGTGGTTTTAGGATATCCCTTAGTTGACGCATCTGACTGTCTGAAACTATCATAAAAGCGATGCTGTGAAATTCTTGAAGGATTTCAGAACCAATGTTAGAAATTTCTAGTTTTTCTAACGCAACATATTCTTTAAGATGAATAGCGTGATGTATCGCGGTTTTTTCGGCACCCGGGCCTTTAAAGTCCCAGATAAGTTTAATTTTTCTTTCCATGGAATAAATAAAAAAGTAAAAGTAAGGCAATCCAAGAACATAAGCGACTCAAAAGCGTAAAGATATTCGGAAACCAGTTCTTTTTTTGTATTTTTGGTCAAAACTATATTATTAAGGTATGAGAGAAGAGCAAGTAATTTTAGTAAATGAATCCGATGAGCCAATCGGATTGATGGGTAAAATGGAGGCACATGAAAAGGCACTTTTGCATCGCGCTTTTTCGGTTTTTATTCTGAATGATAAAAATGAATTAATGTTGCAACAGCGTGCGGCTGAAAAATATCATTCCCCTTTATTGTGGACAAATACTTGTTGTAGTCATCAAAGAGATGGAGAAACGAATATTCAGGCAGGCCAACGACGTTTACAAGAAGAAATGGGGTTTTCTGTTCCTTTAAAAGAATTATTCAACTTTATATATAAAGCTCCTTTTGATAATGGGCTAACAGAGCATGAGTTTGATCATGTAATGGTTGGATATTATAATGATGATCCGGAAGTGAACCCTGAAGAAGTGGGAGAGTGGAAATGGATGACAATTGAAGATGTAAAAACAGATATGGATCAGCAACCAGATGTTTATACTGCATGGTTTAAGGTTATTTTTTCAAAGTTTTATCATTTTATAGAAGCTCAAAAAAAATAATAATATGAGAGTAACTGTAAGTAGAAAAGCTCATTTTAACGCTGCTCATCGCCTATATAATAAAAGTTGGACGGATGAAAAAAATCAACGTGTTTTTGGAAAGTGTAATAATCCTAATTTTCATGGACACAACTATGAGGTGATTGTCCATGTTACAGGGGCTGTGGATCCTGAAACAGGATATGTGATTGATTTGAAAGATTTGGCAGATTTGATTTACGAAGAAGTGGAGTTGCCTTTTGATCATAAAAACCTAAATTTAGATGTTGTTGAATTTAAAGAATTAATTCCAACGGCAGAACATATCGTAATTGTGATCTGGGAAAAACTTAGAAAAAGATTGGAAGACAAACTGGATTTGAGAGTGGAGCTTTACGAAACACCTCGGAATTTTGTTTCTTTTGAAGGTCAAAAATAAAAAAGTGTAAGACTACATTTAAAATTTGTAACTTGCGCCTCCGTTTTTAAGCGGAAGTAAATAAAATAACAAAGCCACTACTGGCTCATTTTATAGATAAGAAATGAGTAATTTATATGAGTTTTAAAAAACAGCCTATAGTTTTTAAGCCAATTTTGAAAGAACGAATTTGGGGCGGAACTAAGTTAAATACCGTTTTAGAAAAAGAAATCCAATCTGACCAAGTAGGTGAGAGTTGGGAGATTTCTATGGTTCCGGATAATGTTAGTATTGTTGCGGAAGGAGTTTATGAGGGCCTTAGTTTGGAGGAACTTATTAAACTTGATCCTATTGCGGTGTTGGGTGAACGGATTTATGAAGAATTTGGAAGCCAGTTTCCTTTGTTGTTTAAGTTTTTAGATGCAAAAGAAGACTTATCAATCCAACTGCATCCTAATGATGCATTGGCCAGAAAAAGACACGATTCTCTTGGGAAAACAGAGATGTGGTACGTGATGCAGGCTAATCCAGGTGCTCGTGTCGTAGTTGATTTTTTAGAAGGTGCAACTAAGGAGGACTATCTAAAACACATGGACTCTAAAACATTGCCTTCAATTTTAAAAGAAATCCCTGTAAAAAAAGGTGATGCTTTTTTTATAGAAACAGGAACTGTTCACGCAATTGGAGCTGGTGTGTTGTTGGCAGAAATTCAGCAAACCTCTGATATTACTTATCGTGTTTACGACTGGGACCGTTTAGATAGTTTGGGAAATTCTAGAAAGCTGCACATAGAGGAAGCTTTAGAAGCTATTAACTATGCGCCAAAAAAGGTGGAGTTAGGTTATACTAAAAATATCAATGAGGCAAACAAGGTTGTGCAGTGTCCTTACTTTACGGTAAATTATATTCCTTTAAGTGGGGTGTATAGTCGTAAAGAGGATCAAGATGTGTTTTGTTTATATGTATGCACAGATGGGAATTGTATCTTTAGCTTTGAGGATGAGGGCGTAAA
>JASLDM010000127.1 GCA_030151565.1 Flavobacterium sp.
AAGAAGGATAAAAGTTACTTCTCGCAACATTTGTCAATTCGAAAGCGTTAATCAAACCAAACTCTGCTGCTCTAACATCTGGGCGGTTGCTCAATAGTTGAATTGGTAAACCTACGTTTAGGTTTGCATTCAATTTTTGTGTTTCCAGCGTACTGCGCTCGATGCTATTAGGGTTTTCTGCTAATAGAATACTCAAGGTGTTTTCAGTTAGCTTGATGTTGTTTTTCAAATCAACTAATAGCGCTTTTGCATTTAGTAATTGTGCTTGTGTTTGCTTTACAGCAACTTCTGTTACTTGTCCAGCGTCTTTTAGAGCTTCAATGGTTGCTAAACTACGCGTTCTGTTTTCAATAGTTTTTTCAGTAATTCTCTTTTGTTCGTCAAGAGCTACTAATTGAAAATAGGTAGATGCTATACCTGTTATAAGTTGTGTTTTAACTGCTTGGTGTGCTGAAACAGTTTGTAAATAACCTGCTGTAAAAGCACGTTGATTACTTCTGATTTTACCCCATACATCAAGTTCCCAAGAAAGGTTTGCTGTAGCTTGGTATTGATCGATTTTGTTACGCTCACCTGCATTCATAAATCCAGTAGGACCGTTTTTTGAAGGCACAACATGTGTGTAATCTGCACCAACGTTTAGTGTTGGTACATATCCCATTTTTCCTTGTTTCATATAGGCTTCTGCAGCGTGGATGTTCTCCATAGCAATGCGGATGTCTAAATTGTTTTCCAATCCTTTTTCAATATGTTGAATTAAAATAGGATCGCTGAAAAGCTCTTTCCATGACAAATTTGCCATAGAAAGAGTGTCTTGTGAAATTTTATCTGTTCTGTAAAATTGCTCGTCAATAACTTCAGGTCTTTCGTAGTTTTTTGCTACAAAACAAGATTGCATTGTTAAAGCTAATACGGCTACAGGAACAGCTCTATATATAAATTGCTTTTTCATTTGATTAGTGATTTGGTTCTTCGAATTTCATCGGTTTAACTTTCTCTTGTAGGTATTGGAAAATAGCATACAATACAGGGATTACAAATACTCCTAAGATTGTACCGATTAATAGTCCAAAAGCAGCACCAGTTCCGATAGAGCGGTTTCCGATTGCTCCTACACCAGAAGCTACAACAAGTGGCGTTAATCCTAAGATAAAGGCAAATGATGTCATTAAAATAGGTCTTAAACGAGCTTTAGCTCCATTAATAGCCGATTGAGCAATTGTTTCACCGTGTTTTCTTCTCTGTACAGCAAACTCTACAATAAGAATGGCATTTTTAGCTAATAATCCGACCAACATAACTAAGGCAATTTGGAAGTAGATGTTGTTTTCTAATCCAGCAAATTTCTGAGCTATAAATGCCCCCATAATCCCTGTAGGTAACGATAAGATTACAGCTAATGGAAGTAAGTAACTTTCGTACTGTGCAGCTAAAATGAAGTACACAAAAATTACACATAATAAAAAGATGACAGCTGTTTGTGAACCGGCATTAATTTCCTCTCTAGAAAGACCTGTAAAGTCAATTGTATAGTTTGAAGAAAGGGTTTTTGCTGCAACATCTTGTACTGCGTGAATGGCATCTCCAGAACTGTATCCTGGTTTTGGTGCTCCATTGACATTCGAGGATGTAAATAAATTGTATCGGTTTACAGATTGTGGTCCGTATACGCGTTTTAAATCTACGAATTGTGTTACAGGCGCCATAGCTCCTGTATTGGTTTTTACGTAAATTTCATTCAAGCTATTTTGGTCTTTTCTGTTTTCAGGAAGCGCTTGAACCATTACGCGGTATTGTTTACCAAAACGAGTAAAGTCAGCTGCATAGATTCCTCCAATGTATCCTTGTAGTGCTCCAAAAATGCTACTTACAGATACTCCAGATTCTTTTGCTCTAGGGATGTTTAATTCTAACTCATATTGTGCAAAATCAGTGTTTAATGACGTTTGAGAATATAAGATTTCAGGACGTTGCATTAATGCACCTACAAATTCTTTAGATATTTTGTCAAACTCTTTTAAATCTCCACCAGAACGGTCTAGTAATTTCATTTCAAAACCAGATGACATCCCGAAACCTGGAATACTTGGTGGTTGGAAGAAAATCATTTTGGCATCTTGGAATTGCGTAGCAGCCAAGCCAAATAATTTTCCAATAACTACGTCGGTAGCCAATTCAGGAGTAGTTCTTTTTTCGAAAGGCAATAGTTTAATCATCGCCATACCGTAGTTAGACCCAGAACCAGAGATAAAACTAAAACCAGATACTACAGTGATGGCTTCAATTCCAGGGATCTGTTTTGCGGCAGCTTCAAAGTTTGTTTGTAGCGTATACACACGGTCTTGAGATGCTCCAGAAGGCAACTCAATGTTCCCCATAATAAATCCACGGTCTTCATTCGGTACAAAACCTGTAGGCATAGAGTTATTAGCCCAATAAGTCAATCCTAAACACGCAAAAAGAATTGCAAACGTTACCCATTTATGTTTTAGCAGGAAGTTAAAACCATTACCGTACTTGTGAGTTAAAGAGTTGAATCCTGTATTGAAAGCATCAAAAAATCTTTGAATAAAGTTTCTTTTCTTTCCTTCGTTTTCTACGTGAGGTTTCAAGAATAAAGCACATAAAGCTGGACTCAAAGTCAAGGCGTTTACTGCGGAAATGATAATTGCAACAATCAGTGTAATACCAAATTGTTTATAGAATACTCCTGTAGGTCCTGAAATAAAAGTAACAGGGATAAATACAGCAGCCATTACTAGAGTAATCGAAATAATTGCTCCAGAAATTTCACTCATCGTATTTTTTGTTGCTGTAGTAGCGTCATCACCGGTTTCTTCCATTTTGGCATGAACCGCCTCGACGACGACTATGGCATCATCCACCACAATACCAATGGCCAGTACTAATGCGAATAGCGTAAGTAAGTTTAAAGAGAAGCCAAAAAGGTTTAAGAAAAAGAAGGTACCGATAATTGAAACAGGTACTGCAATCAAAGGAATTAAAGTAGATCTGAAGTCTTGTAAAAAGATATATACTACAATAAATACTAAAATAAACGCTTCTATAAGAGTGTGGACCACTTTGCTAATAGAGGCATCTAAGAACTCATTGGTGTCCATTAAAATTTTGTAATCTAGCCCTTCAGGTAGATCCTTTCCAATTTTTACTAACTCGCTTCTTAGGTTTTGAATAATCTCTTGTGCATTAGATCCTGGAGTTTGGTATATAGCCATTGCAACTGCAGGATTACCAGATAATTCGGAACTACCGATATAGGATTGTGATCCCATTTCTATTTTCGCAACGTCTTGTAGGCGTAGAATTTGTCCGTCACCTAAAGATTTGATTACGATGTTTTGGTATTGCTCTTCTGTTTTGTATTTTCCGCTATATTTAATAACATATTGGAAAGCTTCTCGGTTACTTTCTCCAAGCTGACCTGCTGCTGCCTCCAAACTTTGCTCGTTTAATGCAGCAACTACATCACTTGGTACTAAACCGTAGTTCTTCATTTTTGCTGGGTCTAACCAAATACGCATGGCGTAGTTACGCATCCCAAATACATTGGCGTCTCCAACACCATTTACCCTTTTTAATTCTGGAACTACGTTGATATTCATATAGTTTTGAATATATATAGCGTCGTAATTAGGGTTGGTAGAGAAGAATGACAAGAACATCAAGGCACTCGTCTGTTGTTTTTGAGTTGTTACACCAGAACGCGTTACTTCTGCTGGCAATAACGGTGTTGCTCTTGCTACACGATTTTGTACGTTTACCGCAGCGATATCTGGATCTACTCCTTGTTTAAAAATAACTTGAATTTGGGCACTACCATCGTTACTAGACGTAGAGGTAATGTAATCCATTCCCTCTACACCATTTACTTGTTCTTCAATAGGAATAATAACACTTTGAAGTACAGTTTCGGCGTTGGCACCAGGATAATTTGCTGTTACCTGCACCGTTGGTGGTGCAATATCAGGATATTGAGTTACGGGAAGCGTAGTTAATCCTAAGATTCCCAGTATGACGATTATAATAGAAATAACCGTTGAGAGAACGGGTCTTTCAATAAATGTTTTTAGCATGGTTTAGAATGTTGGTTTGATTGAATTGATAATAGTGTCAAAGGCAACAGGCTGTGGTGTAATTGCTGATCCATTTCTAAGTGTCGCTAAGCCAGCAGCAATGATAAGATCGTTTTCTTTTACACCAGATTCGATAATAGCCATACGATCAATACGATCAATAACTTTTACAGGCATTGATTTAGCCGTATCGTTTTGTACACCATATACGTAAGTAATTCCTTGTTGTTCGTATGTAGCTGATTGCGGAACTACTAAAGCATTTTTGTATTCTCTAGGGATTAAGATAGTACCGCTGTTTCCGTTACTTAATAACCCGTTTTTATTTGTAAATACGGCACGGAATCTTACAGTTCCTGTTGTTGGATCAATTTGACCTGTAATAGCTTCAATTTTTCCTTCACTTTCATACATATTACCATTTGCTAGGCGTAATGCCACCGCTGGTAATGCAGCTAATTTTTCTTTAAGTGTTTTGCCAGGAGTGGTTTCTAAGAAATTGAAATATTCTTTTTCGTTCATAGCAAAGTATGCATACACTTCGCTGTTGTCAGAAACTTCTGTAAGTGGAGTAGGATCTGAAGGACCTACTAAACTACCAACTTTGAATGGTAAGGCACCAACTGTACCAGTAAGTGGACTCCTGATAATTGAATAATCGATGTTTGCAGCTACACTTTGGTAATCTGCCTTAGCAGCAGCTAACTGACTTTTAGCTCTTGCTAAATTTGCTTTAGCAGTTTCTAATTGAACAGCGCTTACGATTTTTTTTTCCACTAAAGGAATTAATTTGTTTACTTCTACTTGAGCAACATTTACACTAGATTCTGCAGCAACAATGCCTGATTTAGCAGCATTTGCAGTTTGTGTTAAAGTGTTTGTTTCTAGTCTAAATAGGGCTTGCCCTTTTGTTACAGTTTGTCCTTCGTCTACATAAAGTTCTTGTATGTATCCAGAAATCTTAGCACGAACGCTATTGTTTAACTTTCCTTCAATGTTTGCTGGAAAAGCTTGGTATCCAGTAACGTTTTTGGTTGGAACATTAACAACGGTGTAAGGCATCGGGCCATGACCTGCTTGTTGATTTTCTTTTTTGTCGCAAGAACTAGTCGCGATAGCTAGTGCAGCTAGAAAAATAGTATTAAAAAAATGTTTCATAACGGTTAAATTGAGTTTTTTAATTTTTGAATAATGGTAGCAAGGTTGTCAATACTACTGTCTAAGTGTTCTGAGAATAACATCATTTTACCTTCGCAGTTATTAGATTTTAATTTCCCTGCGTTTAGATAACCAACCATACGGGTGTTTAATGTTTTTTCTCGCTCTAGCTTGTCTTTAATAAGTTCCAAACGTATGGTTAAATAGTCTGGATTAAGTTTAAAATATCGTTTCCGTTCGTCTATTTTGTTAAAATGTTCGATTTGGCTGTTGCTAATTAAAAGATTTAAACTAGTTGATACCGAGCTTTTGCTGGCGTTTAATTTTTCTACTATTTCGTCAAAAGTTACACCATCACTGTTGTTGTTAAACATGATGTAGGTGTAAATCTGTGCCGTTAATGGCGAGAAGTTGTAAACAGCTTCGTGATGTGCGCAATAGTCTTGAAAAAACTCAACCAATTCTTGATCGTATTTCATATACTAAGTAATTTTCGGGCAAAGATAGTGTTAGTTCGGTAAAAACAAAACTAACAGAACTTAAATAAATATTAAATAAACGTAAATTTAAAGACCAATTAAAGTATTGGTTCTGAACGGGATGTTTTTATAAGTGATGATTTTTTGAAAAAAAAATAAAAAAAATGTGGAAAGAAATAAAATTGCTGTATATTTGCACTCACAAAAATGCGGAAGTAGCTCAGTTGGTAGAGCTCCAGCCTTCCAAGCTGGTTGTCGCGAGTTCGAGCCTCGTCTTCCGCTCCAAAACTTGATGAAAGTTTTAAAACATCATCGCATGCGGAAGTAGCTCAGTTGGTAGAGCTCCAG
>JASLDM010000008.1 GCA_030151565.1 Flavobacterium sp.
TCTAACGCATACTTTTACAAACCTACAAGGGAATACAAATTATAAAGTTTATGTTAGAGCTAATTGTGGAAATGACGATTTAAGTGCTTGGACAGAGTCTGCCAATTTCAAAACATTAATTTCTACACTATCTCCTTGGCAGGAAAATTTCATAACAACAACTACACCACAAGGATGGAATAAAACAGGTTGGAATATTGGTACTGCACTGAGTTTAAATGCAGATGCTGAAGGAAATTATTTACACAAAAATCTATATATTTCATCAAGTACGGGTACTTTTTCAACAGTATTTATAGGTCCAATTTTACAAAACGACAAACTCTCTTTCGTTTATAAAATTGCAAATTATAGCATTCCTTATGCAAGTCCAGGAGCGGGATCAGGAAACTTCAAAATTGAAATTTCGACAGATTTTGGTAATACTTACACACCATTTACTACAGTAAATAACAATACCATAAATACTTGGCAGCCTTTAGAGTTTGATCTAGAAAACTACGTTGGTGAAACAATTCAACTAAAAATCACAGCAACAAGAACGTCTGGGAATTATAATTTAGGTTTTGATAAGTTTAAAATATCTAGACCATGTTCTGTAATTACAAGTTTTGCAGCAACTAGTATTGCGGCAACTGGAGCAACTATTAGCGTAAATAGTGAAGCTACTCAGTTTGACTTTGAATACGGACCTACAGGTTTTACACAAGGACAAGGGACAGTTGTTAGTGGAGAAACTCCATTTCAATTGACGGGTTTAACCCCAGAAACTAGTTATGATCTATATGTACGTTCAAACTGTGCAAATATTGAATATAGTGCTTGGAGCGGACCTATAAACTTTACAACTGTAGCTTTACAACCACAAACAATAACTGTTGCAGATGTAACCAAAACATACGGAGATGAGCCATTTACCACAGGTACAGCAAGTAGTGAATTACCGCTTACGTATGTAGTAACAAATCAAAATGTTGCTAAGTTTGAAAATGGGCAACTCGTTATAGTTGGTGCTGGAACTACAGAGGTTAAAGCACAACAAGCAGGAAATATTTCATATAGTCCAGCACCAGAGAAAACGTTTACATTAACAGTAAATAAAGCTCCTTTAACAGTAAAACCTAAAGATGTTTCCAAAGTATTTGATGGAAATGCTTTTACACCTACAGAAATCATTGGAGAAGGATTTGTATATGATCAAACAATAGACGTATTAGGAGGTACTCCCGTTTTTTCTGGAAATGGTGTAGGTGCAATCAATATTGGTACATATACTTTATCAGTAACGGGTATTACAGCTACGAACTACACGATTACTTATGGAAATGGACAATTAAACATTACTAAAAAACCAATTACAAATATAACTTTTGAAGGACAGACCTTGGTTTATGATGGTACGCCAAAATCTATTTTTATTAGTGGTGATTTACCTGAAGGAGCTTCTGTAACTTATGAGAACAATGCGAAAACAGAAATAGGGGATTATACTGTTGTAGCTACAATTAACGGCGGTGCAAATTATGAGAATTTAGTCTTAGAAGCCGTTATGAGAATTAGAGCAGATATGTCTAATATCTCATTTTCAGATGCTACTTTCACGTACGACGGAACTCTTAAATCACTTACACTTAGTGGTGTTTTACCAGAAGGAGCTTCTGTTACATATGAAAACAACGGACACACCAACGTAGGAACCTACGAAGTGATTGCTAACATTGATGGAGGTGATGATTATGCGGATATGTCATTAACTGCTGAACTAAAAATTGAAAAAGCAAGTTTGGCAAACAGCATCACTCTAGAAGATGCTACCCATATTTATGATGGAGAAGCTAAATCTCTTAGCCTAACTGGAAATATACCTAATGAAGCTTCAATCGTTTTCACTGGTAATAACAAAACCAATGCAGGCGTTTATCCTGTAACTGTTTCTATTAATGCTGGTTCAAATTACGAAGTGTTAAACTTAGAAGCGACCTTAACAATTCAGAAAGCTCCAATCGGAAATATTACTTTTTCTGATTTAACTGTGGGATATGACGGAGGCACTAAATCATTACTTATTCAAGGTAATTTACCAGAAGGAGCTACTGTTGCTTATGAAGGAAACAATCAAGTAAACGTTGGAGTATACCCTATAATTGCGACAATTAATGGTGGTAACAATTATGAGTCTAGTGTATTAGAAGCTACGCTTACTATTGAAAAAGGAACGATCGATTGGATTACTTTTGAAGATGTTACCTTTGGTTATGACGGGACTTTAAAAACCGTTTTACTTACGGGAACATTACCTGAAGGAGCAACTGTAATCTATACAAACAATACAGCAACTGAACTAGGTACTTATAATGCTACAGCAGCGATAAGCGGTGGTGCAAATTACAATGACTTAGTTTTAACAGCTCAATTAATCATTAAAAAAGGAATCATCAATGGAATTTACTTTCCAAATGGTACTTTTACTTATGATGGAACCAGTAAATCAATAGCTATTACAGGTACTTTACCAGCAGGCACTTCGGTTACTTATCAAAATAACAATCAGATTAATGCTGGTTTATATCCAGTTATTGCTACAGTTCACGGTGGAACTAACTATAATGATCTGAATTTAACAGCTAATTTAATCATCAATAAAATTCCAATTACAGGAATCACTTTTGAAGGAGCTACTTTTGATTATGACGGTACGCCGAAGTTCATTTACATCTCAGGAACACTTCCAGAAAATGCAAATGTAACGTATCAAAACAATGGTAAAACAAATGCAGGTACACACGAAGTTATAGCAAATATTCAAGGAGGTACAAACTATATAGGACAACAATTAAAGGCGAATATTAAAATCAACAAGTTAAATCAAGAGATTACTTTCGATGCCTTAGATGTTTTAAACCTTCAAGAAGCAACTGACTTCCAACTAGAAGCAACAGCATCTTCTAATCTAGATGTTCGCTATACGTTTGAGTATACCACTCCAACACCAGCTGCAAAAGTTAGTGAAACAGGATTTGTAACTTTATATCACGTGGGAATCATTAGAATTACAGCACATCAAGCTGGAAATATTAATTATTTACCTGCTGCATCTGTAACTAGAGAATTGGAAATTGAAAGTACAAATGCTACTATCGATGCTCTTTGGATTAATGGAACTTTATATAAAAATCCTAGTCAACAAATACACTATGTTATCGAATGCGATCAAATGACCAATCAAGTAGTGTTTAAATTAGAAGCAGACTCTAATGTAACGCTAGATCCAGGAAAAGACTTTACGATGCAAGTGCAACATCCTGGTACTTATAAACAAACCTTTACTGCAACTTCTGCAAATGGAAAGGTTAAAAAAGAGTATCACATAACTGTTGAAAAGCCATTTGATTTTGACAAAATAGCAGTACAAAAATTCAACAATACACTGTTGATCAATAACAATCCAAAAACAAATGGAGGTTATAAATTTGTAAGCTATAAGTGGTTCAAAAATGATGAACTAATAGGAGAGAGTCAAGTCTATTCTGCTGGAAATAGTGCTACAGATTTACTAGATCCAAATGCAAAATACCACGCAGAAGTGACTACTGAAGAAGGTGAAGTATATCAAGTATGTCCAATCACTTTTGAAACTAAAGGTTCTTTTGCAATCCGTCTATTCCCAAGTCCTGCGCAACAGGGAGGAAAACTAACCTTGTATGTGAATAATCCAAACGGACAATTTGATGATACTGTTTTACAAGTATTTGATATGAAAGGACAAAAAGTATTCTCAAAAGAAGTACGCAAAGAGCAAACCTCTTTTGAATTACCAGCAACCATTCAAAGAGGAGTATATATTGCAATTGTGAGAATCAATAACAAACAAGAAGCAATCAAATTTATTGTAGAGTAATTATGACTAAATCAAACATTAAAATACTAGTACTAGCTGTATGGGGACTCTTAGGTTCCCATACAGTTCAAGCACAAGAATTGAATGTTGGAGTTTCTGGAGGCTTAGCCGGAATGAAGTTTCAAGATTCAAAACTTACAAAAGGAAATGAAATAAACTTTTCTGTAGGTTACGCTTTCAAAATTCATGAAAACTGGGGATTTGAAATTGGAGGTGAAGTAGGGAGATATAGTATTCAAATAAACAATACAAAACTTTCTGACGCCTATCAAGCAATAGACACCGAGAATCACAATTTTGAATTCAGATATAATTATCAAGACCATTCAGAAAAGATATCGGGATATCACTATGGAATTCCTTTTAAAGTGTTCTATGAAAGTGCTGAAATCAATGATAGAAATACCCGAATCTATGCTTCGGCAGGCTTTAAATACACGATGTATGCAAAAGCAGATTCAGACCTTACCATTACCGATTTAACGACCAGTGGTTACTATCCACAATGGGATGCTGAATTACACGGTCCCGATGGCACTGGATTTGGATCGTTGGGCAACTTTAGCGAATCACAAACTTTAAAGATTAAGGATAGTTTTTCTTTACTTGGCGAAGTAGGAGTCAAACAATATTTAGCCAATGGAAATGCAGTGTATATTGGATTCTATGGTAATATAGATCTTGCAGGAGCAGATCAAGAAAAGGCTAGAACTATCGATTACAACAAATCTTATGGTAACCAACCACTTCAAATAAATAGTGTGTTAGGCAATGAAAAAGATGGGGATTCTTATAAACTGAGAATGTTCAACGTAGGATTGCGTATTAAATATGCTTTTTCACTCTAATCATTCAGAAGGTTAATCCTAAAATAAAACGCTTGTATCAGATGAAAGTCTTTTACAAGCGTTTGTTTTTTGATTATTTTTGAACTTAAATATACAACCAATGACCTACTGTGAATTTGCCGCAAGCTTAAATGATGACACCGATAATCCTAACAAGAATTACCACGATTGTGAATATGGTTTTCCTATTGAAGATGATAATGCCTTATTTAGACGATTAATTTTAGAAATTAATCAAGCTGGATTAAGCTGGACAACTATTCTTAAAAAAAAGAGCAATTTTGAAAAAGCTTACGACGGCTTTAATATCAGTAAAATTGCTAACTATACTGAATCAGATCGTGAAAGGCTTCTTGCAGATGCTGGTATTATTAGAAACAAACTAAAAGTCAATGCGGCAATTTATAATGCAAACCGTATTTTAGAACTCCAAGATGAGTTTGGTAGTTTTAAAAATTGGCTCGATAGCTATCTCTCTAACAACAAAGAAGAATGGGTAACTTTATTCAAGAAGAACTTTAAGTTTGTAGGAGGAGAAATCGTCAACGAATTCTTAATGAGTATCGGAATGTTACCTGGTGCGCATCAACCTTCTTGTTCCATATACAAAAAGGTTCTCAAAGAAAAACCTCAATGGATTCTTAAAGAAAGTTAAAATTATTGTATTATTGTACTTCATTAGATTTTTATGAAAAAAGTTTATTTAGTGGCTTTGATTCCACTTCTTATAGCTGTAGTTTTCTTTGCTGTTTCAAAGGCTTTTGAATTACTCAGACAGCCCTCAGATTATGAGGTTTTCTATGGCGTATTAGTATTGTGTATTATATTTTTCATTATTATAAAATTCGGAGTTTATGTCAGAAAAAATTGGAACAAATAAATCGGTAATAAGAGGGATTTTAGGTGGTCTACTTCTAGTTCTATTAGGAGTAGGTGTTAGCTCTTGTACAGAACGAATTGATGCAGGTTATGAAGGAATTTTAGTTAAACTATACGGATCTGAAAAAGGGGTACAAGATGTAAGCTTAGTAACGGGACGTGTTTGGTACAACCCATTTACCGAAAGTGTTTATGAGTTCCCAACCTATGTACAAACAATTAATTACGATTCTTTTACGGTTAATGCAAAAGATGGATCAGTATTCACTGTTGACCCAACATTGTCTTTTAAAGTTAAAGATGGTCATAGTCCTGTTATATTCAAAAAATATCGCAAAGATATTAGAGAAATCACTGAAACCACGCTTTACAATTACATCAAAGACGCTTTCAGAATCGAATTCAACAAATACACTACTGACAGTATCATTAGTAATCGAGAAAAGTTTGAAAACTCCATTCAAGACAATATGGGCGCTTTGTTAGATAAAGAAGGTTTTCAATTAGAGCAAATGACTAGTGGTATTAGTTATCCAGAAACAATTACCAAAGCGATCAACGAAAAAAATGCAGCTGTTCAACAAGCTATGCGTGTAGAAAACGAATTAAAAATCGCAGAAGCACAAGCTCGTAAGCTCATCGTTCAAGCTGAAGCAGAGGCTAAAGCTAATGAATTGCGAAAATTATCTTTAAACAATCTCTTAATTCAACAACAATTTATTGAAAAATGGGACGGTAAAACGCCTATATATGGCAATGCACCAGCCTTTTTTAAGAATGTAAATTAGGGAATGATTGGCATTAAAAATTAACGCAGACAATTGAACTTGTCTGCGTTTTTTGATTAATATTGTATCTTTGTTTTAAATTTAAAAGGACCTCATAGATATGGAATTAGCACTTCGTACAGTTCAAGTCACGCGTTATGTTATGCCACTACGCGAAGGAGGATCATTGCCTGCTTTAGCCGATGCTGATGATGGTTTTCAATATGTTCTTAAATTCAAAGGAGCAGGACATGGTGTAAAAGCTTTAATAGCCGAATTAATTGGAGGAGAACTCGCAAGAGCCTTAGGCTTAGCAGTTCCTGAATTGGTTTACGCTACCTTGGATAAAGCTTTCGGACAAACTGAAGCTGATGAAGAAATCCAAGACCTATTGAAATTCAGTCAGGGTCTAAACCTAGCACTGCACTTTCTCTCTGGAGCCTTAACTTATGACCCAGCTGCTGCTCCTGTAGACGGCCTATTAGCATCCAAAGTAGTTTGGTTGGACGCGTTTATTACAAATGTAGATCGTACTTTTAGAAACACCAACTTATTAATCTGGCATAAAGAACTGTGGCTTATTGACCACGGTGCTGCTTTATATTTCCACCATTCTTTTACCAATTGGGAGCAAAGCGCTAAAACGCCGTTCGCACTGATCAAAGATCACGTACTTCTGCCTTTCGCAGATCAATTAGAAGAAGTTAATGAAGATTTTAAAAAGCGCCTCACACCTGAAATCATAACAAGCATTGTAGCGTTAATTCCTGAAGAATGGCTACATTGGGAAGGTTTTGACTTTACCCCTGAAGAGATTAAAGCGGTATATGTATCATTTTTGACTACACGCTTAAATCATGCTGATATTTTTATTCAAGAAGCTAAAAATGCTCGTCATGAAAGTTTATGAGTATTCGTTAATTCGCTTCGTACCTAGGGTTGAGCGTGAAGAATTCATCAATGTAGGATTGATTCTTTTTTCTAAACAAGGGAAATTCATTAAAGCACAGTTTCATATTGATGCTCCTAAATTGGCATTATTCAAAACCGAAATAGATTTTGAAGAATTGTCAAAACATATCGCTTCTTTTGAACGCATTGCGCACGGAACCGCTAATTCTGGACCAATTGGTCAAATGTCTTTAGAGGAGCGCTTTAGATGGCTCACTGCAGTCAAAAGTTCTTGTATACAAGCTTCGCGTCCTCATCCGGGGATGACTTCCGACTTAGAAGTAGTGTTTAAACAACTTTTTGAGGATTTAGTTTTATAATATGGGCATTTACCGTCTTAAAGATCATTTTTTAAACAAATTGATTTTTGTTTTAGTCCGATTACCGTTTTGGATCAGCTTACTGACCCTTTTTGTTTTGATCTATGATTTGGGTTTCACGACACTAAACAATCATCAAGAATCGCTTTATATATTATACTCTATTTGTTTAACAATAGGGATTATAGCTATTTTCAGGAGGTACTTCATCAAGGACTTTAATTTAACTTCGGGAGTCAAAATATTTGATGCCTTTAGTATTATTTTATTCTTGATATTGGTGATTGCACGCTTGGCTCCAGATCACCCAATGATGTTTTTTGATCGGAAGGCAATCATCTTTTTTGCGGTGTTCATTATGCTTACTCGTGAGTTCTCCGTTTTGCAGTTCAATCTAAAGAAAACGAGAATGAACCCTGCACAACTCTTCATTTCAAGCTTTTTACTCGTAATCTTGGTCGGAGCTATTTTGCTTTCGTTTCCCAATGCTACCAATTATCCTATCAGTTATATTGATGCACTATTCACTGCTACAAGTGCCGTTTGTGTAACAGGTCTTTCTGTAGTCGATGTTGGAGGTCAATTTACTAAATTCGGGCAAACCGTTATGATTTTCTTAATGGAGTTTGGAGGATTGGGGATTATGACTATTGCGAGTTATTTCAGTTATTTTTTCAGAGGAAAAACCTCCTATACCAACCAGCTTACGCTAAAAGATATGTCTTATGCCGATAAGCTTGGTGATGTTTTTGCAACCTTGAAACGCATTATGATTATCTCATCCATAATTCAAGGCCTAGGAGTCATCCTGATTTTTTTCAGTGTTAGAAATCAAGTTTTTACCTCTATTTACGAACGCATTTATTTCTCGATATTTCACGCTATATCCGCTTTCTGTAATGCTGGTTTTTCTACATTACCAGAAAGCCTTTACACTTTTGAATACCGCTTTAATTACCCTTTGCATCTCATTATATCAGCCTTATTTATCACTGGAGGTCTTGGATTCCCGATTGTATTCAATATGTACAAATACGTCAAAAACATGATTTTTAATCGTATTCTACCGTTTAGTTTCAATCAAAAAACCATTTACACGCCTTGGGTAGTAAACTTAAGCACACGCATCATTTTGATTACCACAGCAAGTCTTATAGTAGTTGGAACAGCGCTAATTTATATTTTAGAATACAAAAACACCTTGGCAGAACATTCTGCATTTGGAAAAATTGTTACAGCCTTTTTTACGGCCACAACACCTAGAACTGCTGGATTTGCAACCGTTGATAATGCTACTTTAGGAATGTCTTCTATTTTGCTCATTATTCTATTAATGTGGATTGGAGCATCTCCAATATCTACAGGAGGAGGGATCAAAACCAGTACATTTGCCATTGCTATTTTAAATATATTAAGTTTGGCAAAAGGTAAAAACCGCATTGAAGTTTACCGCAGAGAAATCGATCAACTATCTGTAAAACGTGCTTTTGCAATTATTGTTTTATCTTTAATTGTCGTTGGATTAGGAATCTTTTTAATCACCTCTTTTGATGCCGAATTCGGACTTATTAGCATTGCATACGAATGCTTTTCCGCCTATAGTACCTCTGGTCTAAGTTTGGGAATTACTGCCGATTTAAGCGACGCAAGTAAACTAACCCTTATCGGATTAATGTTCATAGGCCGTATAAGTATGTTAACGTTATTGATAGCCGTTATGAGACAAGAAAAAATGAAAAATTACAGATATCCAACCGAGGAAATCTTAATCAATTAACACAGAACCATTATGAATTATATTATTGTAGGATTAGGGAATTTTGGTGCTTCATTAGCTCAAAAATTAACAGAGCAAGGTAATGAAGTTATTGGCGTTGATAAAAGCATGGCTAAAGTTGATGCTTATAAAGAAAAAATATCACACACCATTTGCTTAGACTCAACAGATCAATATGTGATGTCTGGATTACCTTTAAAAAACACAGACATCGTTATTGTTGCCATAGGTGAAGATCAAGGGGCTAATATTATGACTACTGCCGTTCTTAAAAACTTGAATGTACAACGCTTAATTAGCCGTGCAATTACACCTTTACACGAAACAGTTCTTCAAGCTATTGGTGTAGATGAAATTGTACACCCCGAAGAAGAAACAGCAGAAAGATGGGCAAAAAAACTATGCATAAAAGGTGTTGTCGATTCGTATGAAATTAATGGACGCTATAGTATTGTAGAAGTAAAAGTTTCTAAAAAATTCGCGGGACGTACATTGGGTGAAATTGGTTTTAGAACAAACTATAACTTGGTTGTTCTTACAACTTTAAAAGTAACGCAAGAACGCAATATTCTCGGTTTGCAGAACAATATTCACGAAGTACAAGAAATTGCTTCTTATGAAACAGTACTCAATGAAGGGGATATTATGGTGATCTATGGTGATAATAAAGATATTAAGAAAATCTTAGCAGATTAATTCCGTAACTTAGTCTTAAATTCAATTGAGTATGACTGGAGATATATCTGTTTTAGACGCCTTAACCACCTTCAAAGAACGAGCAACTTTAATGCCTGTATTGTTTGTAGGACACGGTTCACCAATGAATGCCATCGAAACCAATGATTTTTCTAATTATTGGAATTATCTAGGCAAAGAATTGGAACAACCCTCCGCAATACTTGTCATTTCTGCACATTGGCTTACGAAAGGAACTCGTGTAACAGCAATGCAATCTCCAGAAACCATTCACGATTTTGGAGGTTTTCCACAAGCTTTATTTGACGTACAATATCCTGCATCTGGATCGCCTGAATTGGCATTGGAAACCAAAAGACTCATCAAAGACACCGACGTTGTTCTTGATCACGATTGGGGGTTAGACCACGGAACTTGGTCTGTAGTTCGCAAAATGTATCCGCAAGCAACTATTCCTGTAATACAATTAAGTATTGACTTTTATCGTGATGGGGCCTATCATTATCATTTAGCACAACAACTCAAGGCACTCCGAAAAAGAGGAGTTTTAATTATTGGTAGTGGAAATCTTGTTCACAATCTTAAACGTTTAGACTGGAAGCAAATGCAATCACCAAATTATGGGTTTGACTGGGCCTTAGAAAGCAACGAACTTTTTAAACAAAAAGTACTTCAACGCGATTTTAAAGCTCTAGTTGATTACACTAATTTAGGTACAGCAGTGCAACTTGCCATACCAACCCCAGATCATTATTACCCTTTATTGTATAGCTTAGGCTTGTATGATGCCAAAGATGAAATTCAAATATTTAATGATGCTTATGTAGGAGGCTCATTGAGTATGACTTCTTTTTTGATCGGATAGATTTAGAGTACTCGCTTCATTTCAAACTGTTTTACATACACATTCAACCCATTTTTTTCTAAAAACAAGCGAATTCCTTCTGTTTGCAAATCTACATTAGTTAGTGTTAGTGTTGCATTTCTTTCAAAAACCGATTGCAATACTTGACTACCTATACCTTGACGTCTCAAAGCTGGTGTAACCCACAATTGCAATACTTTTCTCTTTTCTGGATGATAAACCACATAACCCGCAAATTGCTGCTTAAAAACAAGGCGTTTAATACATACTTGATTTTCAATATTGGCAATACTAAAATCATTATTTTGCCAAGTAGGTGCAATATCTTTCTGCGCGTAATAAATCAGATATTCATAATAGGGTAGGTCTGTAAAACGAAGATCAAGTTTTTTGGCAACCAGAGGCACAATACCTTTAAAGCAAGAAACAGCTCTTGTTTTCTCAAAACCATTATTCGCATACGCTATTTGCGCGACAGCATTGGTTTCAAGCACTTCCAAATAGTAATTCTCACATCCCATTTCTTTCAAATGCGCAACAGCCATTTCAAGCATCAAACTTGTCAAACCTTTACTTCTATACTCAGGTAAAACACCTGTAGCACTATTGTAACAATTTGTTCCGTCTACTGCGTTCAAAACAAAAGCAACGAGCTTAGTCCCATCATAAACACCTATAGAACAATCCAACACAACCCCGTCAGACAGTAGCTTGTCTTCCAATTGCTCTTGAGTCCATTGCATTGGAACACTATAATCAAGAAAAGCGGCATTATACGTTGTTAAAAGCTCTAAAAGAGAGGTTTCTGATAAAAATTGACAAGATAGGGTAGACGTCATTATATATGCTGTATAAAATAAATACGCCTTAAAGAAGGCGTATTAAAATCATTTTTATAAATCTAAGTTTCCGACTTTATAATCACCGAAATGATGTGCTAAGTCTATCGTTTTGTAAGCGAGTTTAGTATACTTATTGGAGAATAAAATAATGGAAACACTATCTTGCTCCAATCGGATATAAGATGTTGTGTTACCACGCCACCAACCGTTGTGGAACGTATAGTTTTTACCATTATCCATTTCAATCAAACGCATTCCCAAACCATAGTTATTCTTTCCTTTGTTTTCATAACTATACCCTTTATACATTTGTTCTTTCAACGTAGCGCTCAAAAATTGGTCAGAGTATAACGCGGTGTCCAATTTCAATAAATCACGTGGTGTGGTATAGATGTTCTTATCTCCATACGTACCATCCATATAATCCCAACGCATCAATTGATTCTTATCTGTATAAGATTGACAAACTTCATTTTTACGACTAATATCGTCAAAAACAAAGCTATGCGACATTTGCAACGGATCGAATATCAAATCTTTAAGTGCTTTTTTGAATGGCTTTCCAGTAATTTTCTCAACCACTAATGCCAACATTACATAATTGGTATTAGAATAAGTAAACTTTGTATTCGGTTTAAAATCTAATGCTACTTTTTTCTGACTGATTACATCTAGTACATCCTGATTTTGAATCGTTTTTGTCTGATCCCAAATATTGTTATAGTATCCATAATAACGCAATCCACTACGGTGATTCAACAACATACGCACGGTAATATCCTCGTGTGGAAATGTAGGTAAAATCGAAGTAACACTCTGATCCAAATAAAGCAACCCTTGATCTACCAAACGCAAAGTTGCCACAGCTGTAACAACTTTTCCAACAGAAGCAACGTGCATTGGTGTATTTTCTGTCAAAACTTCATTTTTCTCTTTATTAGAAAACCCTTCGTATTCTTCGTAGATAATTTGGCCATTCTTAGCTACTAAAAAACTTCCTGAAAAATTCAGATCCTTTTTGATGTGCTTATGAAAAAACTCCTCCACTAAATGCCCTTTTTCTAGAATATATTCTGGCTCTAAGGGTTTAAATGAAGATGCAAAAGGCTTATCTTCTAATATATTGTGTTCTTTTAGTATCGGTATATGTTCTGCAAATTCTTGGTTTTCCTTGTTACAAGATCCTAAAAATAGGGCGGCAGCAAGGAAACTATAATAAATCGGTTTCATATTTTGTTGTTGTCTTGGTTTCCAAATATATGAAATGTCTCAACAAATGCAACCAAAAAGTATCAAAAAAGTAATTATTCTATAATTTTTATAAACTTATCTTTTTCAGGGTGTTCTTTTGCAAACCATCCTTATGCAGCAAAACAGATATCGACTTTAATTGCATATACGGCACACTCATATAGATATAACCTCCGTGTCCGACTTTATTTTCATCTGTACCCCAAGAGTTTTTCACTTTATAATAGGTAGTTCCTTTTTGGTCTTTCACCTTTCCTACAATATGCATCAGATGGTCGTCTTGGGTATTAAAATTATAAAATTCTTGCAAGCGATATTCCTCTGTAATCGTGCGTTCTTTAATAATTTCAGTTAGTCCTAAAGGCAAGTCATCCTTGTTTTCAGGAACAACAGCAATACCGTGCTTCGCAGAAAATCCTTTTTCAGATACATCACAATCCAATGATAATGTAAACCCATTTTCCAATGCGTGATCAATATTTTGAATATATTCATCTAGCGGTAAGTTATACATCATTCCATTAGAAAAATTATCGGGTACATTTAAAATAAAAGGACGGTAATTTTCTTTATCTTTAAATGAAGTAATTGTCACGTAATCATCGGGCTGAAGTCCTGTCATTTTCAAAAATGATTGTGGCGTATACTTCTTGCCCTGATAAGTAAATTCCGTAATGTTCGCTCCTAAATAGCTATCTAATATATAGTTTACAATTCCTTGCCATTTTGGAGAAATAGGCCCTTTACTGTTTGCAAACGCATCGAGCACACTCTTTAGCGCATCAAACAATTCTTCGTGGTTATAGGTTTCAGAACCTTCCAATCCTGAATATACCTCATAGGGTACCAATCCAGCATCGCGCATACTATTTATTACATCGTGAGCCAATCCACCTTCTCCAAATTGTGCTTTTCCTTGACGCATCACATAATTCGCTGCCTTTTTGGGATAAACGTGACGCACATTATACATCTCAGATAAATCGATAAGCTTACCTGTTTTACGTATAATCTCAGATTCTAAAAAAGACCCCGTAGAGAAACTCCAACAAGTACCCGTTTGTCCTTGACTTAATACAGCCAAAGCATCGTTATCTTTAATGGTTTGAAATTCATAGTTTTGGGCATTCAGATTTAACACAGCACCTAAAAATGCTGAGGCTAGAATTAGTCGTCTCATCGTATATAATTTTATAGTAATGCAATATAATGCAAAAAATAGGTTATTTTTACCCTAAATTCAAAAAGATTATGAGTAAGATACAATGGGAAACGGCTATCGAGTTTGAAGACATTACCTATAAAAAATGTAATGGAGTGGCTCGAATTGCTTTTAATAGACCAGAGGTTAGAAATGCCTTTCGACCAAAAACAACAAGCGAATTATATCGTGCCTTTTACGACGCTCAAGAAGATACTTCTATCGGTGTAGTATTATTATCTGCAGAAGGACCATCTCCAAAAGATGGCGTATACTCATTCTGTAGTGGAGGAGATCAAAAAGCACGCGGACACCAAGGTTATGTAGGGGAAGACGGAATGCACCGCTTAAACATCTTAGAAGTTCAACGCTTGATTCGTTTTATGACCAAAGTGGTTATCGCAGTAGTTCCAGGTTGGGCTGTTGGTGGTGGACACAGTTTACACGTCGTTTGTGATTTAACACTTGCGAGTAAAGAACACGCTATTTTTAAACAAACAGATGCCGATGTTACCAGTTTTGATGGTGGATACGGTTCGGCTTATTTAGCTAAAATGGTAGGTCAAAAACGCGCTCGTGAAATCTTTTTCCTAGGTCGTAATTACTCGGCTCAAGAAGCTTATGAAATGGGAATGGTAAACGCAGTGATTCCGCACGAGGAATTAGAAGATACAGCTTACGAATGGGCTCAAGAGATTTTAGCTAAATCTCCTATATCTATTAAAATGTTGAAGTTTGCTATGAACCTTACAGATGATGGAATGGTGGGGCAACAAGTATTTGCTGGTGAAGCAACCCGTTTGGCTTATATGTCGGACGAGGCTAAAGAAGGTCGTGATGCCTTTTTAGAAAAACGCAAGCCTAACTTTGCTAAAAAATGGATTCCTTAATGGAATAACTTCTTATAAATCAAAAAGTCCTTTATGTTTATGCATAAAGGACTTTTTTAATTTATAACTTGTATTAGAAATCGTTAGCAATAAAACCAACACCGCGAATGGTTTTGATGTGAGGATCTTCTTTTTTAAGATTCAACTTCTTTCGAATCGCATTCATAAATACGTCAATCACTCCTGAATCATACTCAAAACTGATCTGCCAAACATCTTCTATAATTTGATCTCGAGAACGTATCTTTCCTTTATGCTCTATTAAATAACGCAATAACTCAAATTCACGTTGTGTAAAATTAATCGCTTTAGTACTCCTAAAAACTTCAAACGTATCTAAATTTAACGTGATATCTCCTAAGGACAAGGTATTGCTTTCTGGAACTTCTCTAAAGTGTATTTTTATGCGCTCCAGTAGCTCTTCAAAACTAAAAGGCTTTTTAATATAATCATTAGCACCGGCTCTTAATCCTTCAATAGTTTCCCGTACCGTATCTTTTGCTGTTAAGAAAATAACAGGCAATTTACTATCTGTATCTCGAATTATAGTACACAATTCCAATCCTGTCAATTTAGGCATCATCCAATCCAACAAAACCAAGTCCAAGTGTTCTTCTTGAAAAATAGCCAAGCCTTGCATACCGTCTGTTGCTATTAAAACTTCATAACCTTCTTCTTCCAAACCTTGTTTTAGAAAATTGGTAATTCCTATTTCATCTTCAACGACTAATATTCTCATAGCTCTTTCGTTTAACAAACCACTTTCAGGGCGCGTGACAAAACTTTTATTTCAAATTCATTAGTAGGAAAGGTATAATATTCTCCATCCAATTGCAAGGTATTTTCTTCTTCATCCAGAATCCTTACTTTCATTTCTTTCAGCTGCACGTATTCGGCATTCTTAAATTTATGAGTTTGTTTCAGCACAACCAACAACCCAAAGTACAACTGTTTCCAAATCGGACTTTTGGGAATTATCAGAAAATCCAACAAACCATCGCGCAAACTCGCTTTAGGCGTCAAACTTAATTTATACCCCATTTCATTGGAGTTGGATACAAACAACAACAATGGATTTACAGTCTTTACAACATCTTTGTAACTAACTTCCATTGTTTTTGCACGATATTCTTGCGCCGAGTTCAAAGCTGCCTTAACATAGGAACCCAATTTTCGTTTTCCTGACTTCTCATAATTCTTGATAATTGTAGCGTCGATACCAAATCCCATATTACTGAAAAAATAACGATCATTTACACACCCTACATCCATACGCTGAATGTCGTGACGCAAAATAGCCTCAATAGCTGGAATAATTTCCTTTGGGATAGATAGGTTAGAAGCCAACCCATTTCCAGACCCAACAGGTATAATGCCAAAAGCAATCTCAGTACCAACCAATTGACTCGCCACTTCGTGAATGGTACCATCGCCACCACAAGCAACAATCACATCGGGTTGTGTTGCAATAGCTTGCTGAGCCAATACAATAGCTTCTTTTTTATAAGTAGAGAAAACAACTTTTAAATCGTATTTATCGCTTGGAAAATAAGCTTTTAGCAAGGTTTCATCAATCAAATGTTTCCCTTTACCAGATATCGGGTTCACTATAAAACATATCTTAATCATAATCAGCGTGTTAAATTAGTAATTTTAGCAGAAAAAAAAGACACACAAATGTTTCAACATCAATACTTTTTAGTAAAATTGTACCCTAAATCCATTCGTTTTTATGCAATTAAAAACTTCCTTTTTCAAACCCTTCAAATTTCTTTTACTAAGTTATTTGACGGTAAATGCCTTACTAAGAATTGTATTGGTGTTTCATCCTATTACTACAACTAGTTTTACTGTAAAATCCATTTTCAAACTCTTTTTATTGGGGGCTCTAAATGATTTTCTGGTTTTTACAATAGGATTCTTTTTCTTTTGGATCTATTATATTTTTCTTTCCGAAGGCAAATATAGAAAGCCTATAGGAAACATCATATTTATATGTCTACTATTTCTTTTGGCGTATATCAGCTTCTTTAATACCATTTTAAATGAATATGGGGGAGTTGTGCCCGAAATTGCACTATACTTCCTTAGTATTAAAACAATTTTATTTGGACTTTGCTTACTACTGCCTCAATACAGAAACAAAATCCGTAAAGGCGTCTATTTTGTAACGTTGTTTCTCTTTGTATTAATCATTGTTCAAAGCAGTGTTAGTGAATTCTTTTTCTGGAATGAATTTGGTGTTCGCTACAACTTCATTGCCGTAGATTATCTAGTATATACCAATACCGTTATTGGAAACATCATAGAATCTTACCCCGTAATTCCTCTTTTCATTATGGTTGGCTTAGTCACGTTTGGAATTACATTTTGGATCTATCAAAAAACCAAGGGCAGTTTAACTCAATTAGTCAATATAAAAACCAAGTTGAGCTACAGCCTTATATACTTTGTAGTAGCAGCCATAGCGCTATTTAGCCTGCCGAAACTGAATCAATTGGAAGATGAAAACAACGTGTTTGCAACAGAACTACAAGCCAATGGCGTTTACAAATTCTATGTCGCTTTTACCAACAGTGAATTAGATTATTTTAAGTTTTACAACACACTAACCGACGAGCAGCTTGCCAAAAATCTAAGCACCTTCTATCCAAGTTACCAAGGCGCTAAAACCCTTTCGCGAAAAATAATTGCTGACACAACAGAAATCAAAAAGAATGTTGTTTTGATTACTGTCGAAAGCCTAAGTGCCGATTTTATGGCATATTACGGAAACACAACGGCAATCACACCTTTCTTGGATTCGTTAGCGCAACACAGTTTGTTTTTTACACAAACCTACGCTACCGGAAACAGAACCGTAAGAGGGCTCGAAGCCATTACTTTATGCATACCGCCATCACCAGGGGAGAGCGTTGTAAAACGAGTTGACAACAAAAACAAGGTTACAACAGCCTCCGTGTTTCTTGAAAAAGGCTATCAGGTTAAATACCTATATGGGGGAGATGCCTATTTTGACAATATGAAAGATTTCTTTTCTGGCAATGGATACGACATTGTAGATAAAAGTAATTTTAACGATGAAGCCATCACTTTTGACAATATCTGGGGAGTCTGTGATGAAGATATGTACCGCAAAGCTATTGAGGTTATGAATGAAGAAGCGCAGCAAAACAAACCTTTTTTCAATCACATTATGACGGTTAGCAATCACCGTCCTTTTACTTACCCCGAAGGAAAGATAGACATCTCCGGACAAGCAAAATCAAGAGATGGAGGCGTTAAATACACCGACTACAGCATTAAAAAGTTCTTTGAAATGGCTCAAAAACAAGCGTGGTTTTCAAATACTGTTTTTGTAATTGTAGCAGACCATTGTGCATCTAGTGCAGGAAAAACAGAGCTTCCGCTAGACAAATATAGAATTCCCGCACTTATTTATGCACCTGGGTTTGTAGCCCCTCAAGAGTATCAAACACTTATGTCGCAAATAGATGTAATGCCTACACTTTTTGGTCTTTTAAACTTCGAATACACTTCTAGTTTTTACGGCACCAATGTATTGGATAGCAACTATGTACCCCGAGCATTTATTGCCACCTATCAAGATTTGGGTTTTATAAAAGACAATACGCTTACCATTCTTTCAGCCAATCAAAAGGTGAGACAATACACTTATGAACAAGCGAATCTACGAGAGCCTAAAACAACTTTAACACCCGTTGCAGCGCCAAATCAAAAGCGAGTAGAAGAGGCTACCTCCTTTTACCAGATGACCGCTAAACAGTTAAAAGACAAAACATACAACATCAAATAACTCGTAAAACACGTTATTCAAAAATAATGCTTTCAAGATCAAAGTGTTCTTTTTCAATTATAGCATTGAAAAGTACACTTTGATCTTTTTTTATGCCTTTTTCAAATTAAAATACATACGTATTTTTACTAAAACACTTAAATAGCGAATGAAAAAATCATATATTAGCTTTTTTAAATACAGAAACATTAACTTACAGCCAACATTACTAGCATTTAGAAATAAATTATAATTTTTAGTTAACAGACAATTTTTAACTCAATTCTACGTATTACTAGGTATATCTCTAAAAAATTGGAGATTACTATTTACAAAAAATATCAAAAAAAAAGATTTAATGAAAAAGCAGACCATTCTACTATTATCTTTATTCACCATAGGTACAGCTACTTTTGCACAAGACCAAACAAACACTATCGACAATCAGTTTACGAGCTTACTGAGCCGTTCAAACAACTGGCAAAAGCACAAAGTAATCCCTAATGACGAGTTTGATAAACTACAACGCAATGTACACGACACCATCAATAAACTTCAAAATAAAATAAACAGCAATGCTTCGCTTTTAAAAGATCATAAAGCTACTGTGGACTCGCTTTCCTCACAATTAAAAGCTACACAACTAGAACTTGACGAAGCATTAAAACTAGAAAATAGCGTAAAAGTATTGGGTATTGCCACTCAAAAAACAACATTCAAGTCGCTAGTAGCCATCATTATTGGTGTTCTTTTGCTTGCATTAGGATTGCTATACTACCGCTTTAAGAAAAGTTATGCCGATACTAAAGAAGCAAAACAAAATTTACAAGTAACAGAGTTAGAACTAGAAGATTTAAGAAGACAATCGCTAGAACGAGAACAAAAAATTCGTCGTCAATTGCAAGATGAGATAAATAAAAACAAAAACATGTAACTCAAGTGCAAACCTACAAAGTTGAATAAACGCGTTACACAACGCTATAATAAAGCCTTGTATCCATCTCAAAACAGCCCCTTTAAGCACTCTTATAAACACCTTATTCGAGAGTGGCACCACATTGGCACCAGACTCGTTCTGAAAAAAAGCTTTTTTTGGAGGGTCTGTGGTACTTATCTGGTACATCTCTCGAACAAGTTCCTTTTAAATCTAAGCGATGCTTACTATTTAATACTTCGGCACTTCATTCAAGTTGTACTGCAGTTTTGGGATGCTAACAAATCAAGTACTTTGCTCTTTTGAGCGAGTTAGAAGATGCATTTACAATCGCTATTTTGAATCGTATTCTTGTTTTGAGAGCGTTTTCTATGGACTTTACCTCAAACCTCATTAGGGTTTTGTTCGAGTCTCCTATAAGTCTCCTTCGGTAAAAGGGGCTTGAGGCGAATGAATATCGACTAAGATTCGAATACGACTCGAAGAAAACTCAAGTAAGCGAAAAAATAAAACAATTAAATCACTATAAACTAAATAGTTAACTGTTTTAAGAAACGCCAAAAGTGAGCAAGAACGCCAAAACGAAGTAAAACAAGATTTAATTGACTAAAATTCAGTAACTTAATAGGGATGTCCAAACACTCCTTAAAGATTTTGTTATACCGTTGCTACCAATACAGACCTAAACAAAAGGTACAGTATCGATTGCAATCACAAAAAAAGCTAAATAGCACTCCTGATACAAGAGTCGCTATTTAGCTTTTTTAACTATATGCGGTAACTAAAAACAGTCTTAAATAAGGCCTATAAACAACTTTAAGACGATAGCATTGATCAAATCAATAAAAAAGGCACCTACCATAGGAATAATCAAGAAAGCCTTGTAGGAAGGCCCAAAACGATTGGTAACAGCTTGAATATTTGCAACTGCAGTAGCGGTTGCTCCTAAACCAAACCCACAATGTCCTGCACTTAATACAATGGCATCATAATCTTTTCCCATAATACGGTACGTAACAAATCCTGCAAACAACAACATTAATGCCACCTGCAACATTAAAATCACAAATACTGGAAGTGCTAAACCAACCAATAACCAAAGTTTTAACGACATCAAGGCAATAGCCAAAAACAACGATAAACCGACATTTCCAAGCACATCAATTGTTTCTGGACTCACATTATACTTGAAAAGATGTGTAAGTAAATTACGAATCAAAACTCCGATAAACAAACACCATACAAAGGTAGGAAGCTCTAAATAAGTATCTAGAGTTAACTCATCAAGATACTGCCCCAATACCAAACAAACAGAAATCATCATAATGGTATGGATGATGCTTTGGTAGTTAATTTTTGTTTTATCTGTTTTTTCTTCTGTGATTTCGTGTGTGATGGCTTTATCCTTTAAATCTTCAGCATCCAGCTCATTAATATTTGCTTTTTTCAGCAAACGATGCGCTAAAGGACCTCCGATAATACCTCCAAAAATAAGTCCGAAGGTAGCACAAGAAGCAGCTAATTCATAAGCTCCTTGTAATTTGTATTGATCGGTAAAGGTTTTTGCCCAAGCCTGACCAGTTCCGTGACCACCAGTAAGTGTTATAGATCCGGCGATAAGTCCAAATTTAAGATCGATATTCATTAATTTAGCAGCGAGAATACCCAAAGTGTTTTGAGCAAAAATAAATAAGGTTGCTACAAATACAAAGATAATCAATGGCTTTCCACCTTTGATCAATTTGGCAAAATCTGCACTTAAACCAATGCACGAAAAGAATACGTACATCATACTATATTGCAAGCCTTTATGAAACTCGTAT
Organism: Flavobacterium sp.; assembly: GCA_030151565.1. Taxonomy (GTDB): domain Bacteria; phylum Bacteroidota; class Bacteroidia; order Flavobacteriales; family Flavobacteriaceae; genus Flavobacterium. The sequence goes on from JASLDM010000008.1 coordinate 21,739, forward strand.
TCGTGTCCTGTAACAGAGTAAACCCCTAAGACAACAAGAGCAACTAAGAAGCCTCCAACGACCGGTTCTGGAATATTAAATTTCTGAAAGAAACTTATTTTATTGACTAAAAAAGTTCCCAATAAAAGTACAAAACAGGCCAATGCTAACGTTTCAAATATTCCAAACTCCATATACTTTATTTTATAAATTATAAATTTCGCGCCTGCAAATATAAAAAAAATGCTTCATTTACTTGTGTTAGTTTACTGAGGTTGGGAGAATAAAGTTTATATTTGCGGTCTTAAAGCCTCATTAAATCACTAGCGGTTTCGATCAAACCAAAAGTAACTAAAGGGGAGAGTCAACTTTTAAAAGCATAAAATCTTTTAAAAATATTAATTTCCATTTTTTGGATACCTAAGAAATATTTATTTTTGCGCATGCAACACAACGTACTTATTTTAGATTTTGGTTCGCAATACACACAGCTTATTGCGCGTAGAGTTCGAGAATTAAACATATTCTGTGAAATTTTACCTTATAATGATTTCCCATCAGATTTATCTGATTACAAAGCCGTAATTTTATCGGGAAGCCCATATTCTGTTCGTTCAGAAGAAGCGCTACACCCAGATTTATCAGCTATAAAAGGTAAGTTACCTTTACTAGCAGTTTGTTATGGAGCACAATACTTAGCTCACTTTTTTGAAGGAGAAGTAGCGCCATCAGCAACAAGAGAGTACGGAAGAGCGAATCTGAATTATATCGCAAAAGATGCCTTTTTTAAAGACATACCAGAAAACAGTCAAGTTTGGATGAGTCACAGTGACACCATCAAAGAACTACCTGTAAACGGTGTGCTTTTGGCTAGTACAAAAGACGTTAAAAATGCTGCTTATAAAATTGAAGGAGAAACAACGTATGCAATCCAGTTTCACCCAGAAGTTTACCATTCAACAGACGGAGCGCAATTATTAAAAAACTTTTTAGTTGATATCGCTGGAGTTTCACAAGACTTTACAGCATCGTCATTTGTTGAAGAAACAGTTGCTACTTTAAAAGAACAAATCAAAAACGAGAAAGTTGTTTTAGGTTTATCTGGAGGGGTAGATTCAACAGTTGCTGCAGTTTTACTTAACAAAGCAATTGGAGAAAACTTATACTGTATTTTTGTAAACAACGGTCTTTTAAGAAAGAACGAATTCCACAATGTATTAGAACAATACAAAGGAATGGGATTAAACGTAAAAGGTGTAGATGCATCTGATCGTTTCTTAAGCGCATTAAAAGGAATTGAAGATCCAGAACAAAAACGTAAAACAATCGGTAGAGTTTTTATTGAAGTATTTGATGATGAATCAAAACTTATTGAAGACGCAACTTGGTTAGGTCAAGGTACAATCTACCCTGATGTTATTGAATCTATTTCTGTAAAAGGACCATCAGCGACTATTAAATCTCACCACAACGTAGGAGGTTTACCTGACTATATGAAACTAAAAATTGTAGAACCACTACGTATGCTTTTCAAAGATGAAGTAAGACGTGTTGGAGCTTCAATGGGAATTGATCCTGAATTATTAGGAAGACACCCATTCCCAGGTCCAGGACTATCTATCCGTATTTTAGGAGATATCACCCCTGAAAAAGTTAGCTTACTACAAGAAGTAGATGCTGTATTTGTTGACGGTTTGAAAGAATTTGGTTTATATGACACCGTTTGGCAAGCAGGAGCTATTTTGCTTCCAATAAACAGTGTAGGAGTAATGGGCGATGAGCGTACTTACGAAAAGGTAGTTGCACTTAGAGCAGTAGCTTCTACAGACGGAATGACAGCAGATTGGGTACATTTACCATATGAGTTTTTGATGGAAATTTCCAACAGAATTATCAATCGTGTAAAAGGAGTGAACCGAGTTGTTTATGACATCAGTTCAAAACCACCTGCCACTATTGAGTGGGAATAATATAATTTTCAAACTAAGTCGTTGTATATCCTTTACAACGACTTAGTTGTTTAAAACAAAAAAGAAATGAAAAAGAGAGTTATTGGAAGTTTTACCGCTTTTATTCTAGCTAGTACATTCAGTATTTATGCTCAGGAAAACAACTATATAAAACACCGTGTAAACCGTGGAGAAACTGTTAGTAAAATCGCCCGCGATTACGGAGTTTCTGTTTCTGATATTTTTGAACACAATCCGGGTGCTAAAGATGGAATTCGCGAAGATGCCTTTATTTTAATACCAAATAAAGATGCAACTCCGGTTCTTACACAAACAAAAAAAGATTCTTTTAGCAAAACCAACACACATTTGGTTGAGCCCAAAGAAACACTTTATGCTATTTCAAAAAAATATAAAGTAACCGTTGCAGATTTGTACAAATGGAATCCAGGATTGAAAGAAAATGGATTGAAAGCAGGAGAGACTATTAATCTTACTGAAGACAAAACCATTGCACAAATCAAAGAAAAAATAGCTCAGAATACCTCTCTTTCAAAAGATCAAGCACTGGTAATCAACAATAAAATTCCTGCAAGTACTATTGACACCGTCGATACAAAAGGCAACGGGAAATTTATGGTTGTACAAGTAGCTGCAAAAGAAACATTGTATGGATTGGCTGTAGAATACAAAACTACCATCCAACATATTTTGGCTTTGAATCCTGAGTTGAAAGACCAAGATTTAAAAATAGGGCAAGAAGTAAAGATTCCTGTAATCTCATTTAAAAAAGGATTTGGTCGCATTGAAGAAGAACAGATTAAAGCAAAAAT
>JASLDM010000112.1 GCA_030151565.1 Flavobacterium sp.
AGGTTCAAGCAAAGCTTCTTCCTCTGGAGTAAAGAGACGATAATGAATTTTAAAGGTTTTTCCTTTTGGTATCTCAAGAGAAAACCCTCCTGTACCAAAACCATCTAAAACATCTAATGTAAAATGAGCATGCTTCCAATATTCATACAAATCACGATCCACCCAAAAGTCAAATCCACAAATTTGTCCAATTTTGACATCTCTCCTACGAGGAAAATACCCACCTTTTACAAAACACATCGGTTGTGTGCCTTCACAGCATCCTCCTGCTTGATAAAACATTAGATCCCCGTGTTCTGCTACTAATTCTTCAATCAGAGCCTTAGCGGCCTCTGAAATGGCTAATCTGCTTGGCTTTTCCATCTCCATCTCATTAAAAGAATCCTAATTTCTCTTTGCTATAAGAAATTAACATATTCTTAGTTTGACGATAATAGTCCAACATCATTTTATGATTTTCACGTCCAATTCCTGATTGTTTGTACCCACCAAAAGGCGCACCTGCAGGATAGCTATGGTATTGATTCACCCAAACTCTACCTGCCTGAATAGCACGAGGAATTTGATACAATTGATGTGCGTCACGTGTCCAAACTCCTGCACCTAACCCATACATGGTGTCATTTGCAATTTCAATTGCTTCTTTTTCATCTTTAAAAGTAGTAACAGCCAATACAGGTCCAAAGATTTCTTCTTGAAAAATTCGCATCTTATTATGTCCCTTGAACAAAGTAGGCTGAATATAATATCCACCAGCTAAATCCCCTTCTAGCTTATTAACATCTCCTCCCACAAGAACCTCAGCTCCCTCTTCTTTTCCTAATGCAATATAAGAAGCAATTTTATCGTATTGTATTTTAGACGCTTGGGCTCCCATCATTGTAGTAGTATCCAATGGACTACCTACTTTAATAGCTTTAACACGCTCAATTACACGTGCGATAAACTTATCATAAATACTTTCTTGAATCAACAAACGCGATGGACAAGTACAAATTTCTCCTTGATTAAACGCAAAAAGAACCGCCCCTTCAATAGCTTTATCCAAATACTCATCGTCATGATCCATAACAGATTCAAAAAACACATTCGGAGATTTCCCTCCTAACTCCAATGTTACAGGAATAATGTTTTCTGTAGCGTATTGCATAACCAAACGTCCAGTTGCAGTAGATCCGGTAAAAGCCGCTTTTGATACTTTAGGATTCGTAACCAAATGCTGTCCCAATTCAGCTCCAAAACCGTTAACAATATTTACTACTCCAGCAGGTAATAGGTCACTAATCAATTCCATTAATACCAATATTGAAATAGGCGTACTTTCAGCTGGTTTTAAAACCACGCAGTTACCCGCTGCAAGCGCTGGCGCCAATTTCCACACAGCCATCAAAATTGGAAAATTCCAAGGAATAATTTGAGCGACAACACCTAAAGGCTCTTGAACTATCAATGAAACCGTATTGGAATCCAGCTCAGCCAAAGAACCTTCTTCTGCACGAATAACACCTGCAAAATATCTAAAATGATCGATTGCTAATGGTAAATCTGCATTTAGTGTTTCGCGAATAGCTTTACCGTTATCTACGGTTTCTACAGCTGCTAAATATTCTAAATTTTCCTCTAATCGATCTGCAATTTTATTAAGAATCATACTACGTGTTGTAGCAGATGTTTTTCCCCAAGTCTTAAATGCTTCATAAGCTGCATCTACAGCTAAATCGATATCTTCAGCACTAGAATGCGCAGCCTGAGTCATAACTGTTCCATCAATTGGAGTAACTACATCAAAATATCTCCCTTTAACAGGAGGTGTAAAAGCACCATTTATATAATTGTCATATTGCTTTTTAAAAACTGGTCTTTCAGTCATTGATTTCATAATTTTATTTTTGATAGGTTAATAAATCTCAATCTACGATATTTCATATACAATTCATTAAAAAAAAAGTTAAAAATAAACACTTACATCAAAAAGCGCATCTTTATTAAGTCCACACAACTATTATACAAGGTTTCCATAATAGTTTTTGTATTTTTATCAAAAAAGTTTTTATGAAGTATCCCACACGTCATATCGCCACAGGTTCTTCAGCCTTTTCTAGTTATTGGCATTCAGAAAACGCCCCATATTTAACAGGATTACTCTCTAGCACAATTAATTTGAAGGCTGCGAAAACACGAGTTGCTTACTACAACCAGGTCGATGAACTTGCGAACGCTGTTGCCCAAGAACTTTTTACTGATAATGATTTCAACAAAGGTATTCACGCGTTTTATCTAATACTAAAACAATACCCTCAACAAAGAGAAGCAACAAGTAATGCTGTCCAACAACTTTTAGATCCCCTGTTTATTATTCCAGATTGGCTTGACAAAGATCTACTGGACGCCGGATGCCACCTTTGCAACAGAAGTGGTACTTTTGGATTGGCAACGTTGCGCAACTACAGCCTTATGGGAGGCTATGAGTCTGCAGCAATCAACAAACCTTTAATCTTTACAGAAGCTCTAAAAAAGGGAGCCATTAAACGACTTTCAGACACTATTGTTTTCTGGATTAATGTAACGACTTCAAAAGGATTAGAATTTGGAAATCCAGGATTTATTAGCACGATTATGACACGCATCATTCACGCTTACTCGCGTATGCAAATAGAAGCAAACGCTAATTGGGACTCTAATGCGTGGGGACGCCCTTTAAACCAATGGGATATGCAAGCTACAAATTTAGGTTTTTCAATCGTTTTTATAGACGGTTTAAAAAAACTTGGTTTTACTCCTACTCAAAGAGAAATTGAAGGAGTATTGCATCTTTGGAAATACATTGGACATCTTATTGGCCTACCCAAAGAATTGCTAATCGATACTGAAGAGCAAGCTGTAGAAGAACTTTTTTTATGGACTAAAACGCAAAAAGGCGCAGATGAAGATTCTCAATCCTTAGCCCATTCCCTTTATCAAGAACCTCAAGAGGCACAATTTACCAAATCAAAACTTTTAAAAACCTTCATTCAAAAAACCAACCTAGGATATAACAACTTTTTACTAGGTAATCGAAGCTGCGAAGCATTAAATTTACAAAAAACCTCAGCTATTCACTGGGTTCGATGGTTAAGTTTTATAAATCGAAAGCAAGAAAAAAGCAGGTTACGCGATACTAAAAAATACGCAAAAGCCGTTGCAAAAGGACATCGAGAACAACTTGACGTTTTATCTTTATATCAAAAAAACAACGCTAAATAAAACTCATTAAAATTATGCGCTTAGCTTATTTACTTTTACTTAGTTCAATCGTTTCTTGGGCGCAACACCCCGAATTAAAAGAAGGCGACTTTATCTTTCAAAATCTAAATTGCGGCCCTATGTGTGAAGCCATCAATGAGGTAACATTTGGCTATGAAGGTCAAAAATTTAACCACATAGGACTAGTTATCAAACAAGAAGAAGAACTTTTTGTAATTGAAGCCAATTGGCCAAAAGTACGTGTAGTATCATTAGAAGCTTTCTTAAACTACACTCCAAACCCACAATACTTGGGACGTTTAAAAGATTCTTTTAAGCATTTAATACCAGAAGCGGTTTCATTTGCCTTAAAACAAATAGACACTCCTTATGACAGTGCCTTTATCTACGACAATGACGCATATTATTGCTCAGAACTAATTTATGACGCATTTAAAGCGGCAAACGGTTCTCCAGTATTCCAATTATATCCAATGACCTATAAATCCCCTAATTCAAATGAATTCTTCCCGATTTGGATTGACTACTACAACCAGCTTGACGTAGAAATACCTGAAGGCCTACCAGGATGTAATCCAGCTGGAATGTCTCTTTCAGATAAATTAGATATTCTTGGTATTATACAATAAGAATAAAAAAAGCTTAGACTTCTACGTCTAAGCTTTTTTTTATTTAGAATCTAATCCAATCATTAGATTTAAGAGTTCTGTTTTAATTTCTTGTCCCTTGTCTTTTGTGTACCACAACTGAAGCCCAGTCTTGCCTTCTTCATCAATACTTCCGTGAGCAGCTTTATAATCAACTATAAACTGTTGAGCTCCTGCTGGACGCGGTCCCCAATCTGCCAAAACCTCTAAAGTATCTCGATCTAAAATCAATAACTTAGGAATAGATCTCCCTCCATTTGTTAAAAACAAATCCATTAGCTCTAAATTTTGATCTCTAAAAACAACTTTCAAATCAATTGCCTCTGTTACTTCTGCCAATTTATCCATAACAGGTAAACATTGTGCAGCATCTCCACACCAACTTTCAGAAATAACCAGCCATAAATAATTATTTTTCAACTGTTTCAATTGTTGAGCCATTGTCTCATCAACTTTCATTGTCTTATCTAAACGCTTTAATCGAGTTTCATTCAATTGTGCATAAGGCAAATAATCACTATTAATAGCTAAAGCATCAGGATTATTAGTCAAGGCATCGGTTACAAAAGAACGATAGGCTGCGTAAGTAAGACTTTTTTCAAGACTTGAGGTAATAATGTTTTTCATTTGTATTAATTTTAGCAAGTCAAAGATACAATTTTTACTCGAAAAACTTTTAAAACAATGAAAGACACAAAACTCACAACTGGCTTAGCACTCTCTGGTGGTGGCTACAAAGGAATTGCTCACGCCGGTGTGCTCCATTTTTTAGAAGAACAACAAATAAAACCTGATCAAATTGCAGGTACAAGTGCAGGATCAATAGTTGCTTGCCTTTATGCTTATGGTTTACGACCATTGGAAATCCTAGATTTTTTTAAATCAGTTAGTATTTTTAATTGGCATCATTTCACCATTAAAAAAGCCGGATTAATGGACGTAAGTGCTTTTGATAAATATCTAGTTAAGATTTTTGAAGACAAAAAGATAGGCGATCTACCAATCCCAACCCTTATCACGGCTACAAATATCGTTACTGGAAGATTACATATCTTCAATGAAAAAACAAAAATTGTAGATGCAATCTTAGCTTCTAGCGCATTTCCTGGTGTGTTCTCTCCGTATCAAATCGAAAATAAACTCTATAGCGATGGCGGAATACTAAATAACTTCCCAACAAACATCTTACAAGGTAGAACAGACTATATTATTGGAGTGAATGTATGTCCACTCCAAGAGGTGAATGAAAAAGACCTTAAATCAATTCGCTCTGTTACTGTTCGAGCTTATGAATTGATGACCACACTAAATAATCATCAAAAAGGAGATCTTTGTGACTGGCTTATCGAACCTAAAGCATTGACACAATATTCTACCTTTGAAAGAAATAAGGCGCGTATGGATGAGATTTTCGAATTGGGCTACGAAACAGCGAAAGAAAGTTTTAAAGATAAAGCGGTTAATTTTGAAAAAGCTATTTTATAAAATCATATAATCGCTATATTTGCACAACATTTAAATGTCCTTTCTATGAAATACAAAAGAATTCTACTAAAATTAAGTGGAGAAGCCTTAATGGGGGAAAATCAATATGGTATTGATCCAAAAAAATTAGCAGAATACGCTGCAGAAATTAAAAAAGTCCATGAAAAAGGAGTTGAAATCGCCATTGTAATTGGTGGAGGTAACATCTTTAGAGGCGTTTCTGGAGCTAGCGTAGGAATGGATCGTGTTCAAGGCGACTATATGGGAATGTTAGCAACCATAATCAATGGAATGGCCTTACAAGGAGCACTTGAAGGAGCTGGAATGCTAACGCGTTTACAAACTGCTCTAAAAATTGAAGCTGTTGCAGAACCATATATAAAACGAAGAGCGGTACGCCACTTAGAAAAAGGAAGAATTGTAATCTTTGGAGCAGGAACAGGAAATCCATATTTTACAACGGATACTGCTGCTGTACTTAGAGGTGTGGAGATTAATGCTGATGTTATTTTGAAAGGAACTCGTGTAGATGGTGTTTATAACGCAGATCCAGAAAAAGACCCAACTGCTATTAAGTTCGAAAACATTTCTTTTAGCGAAGTACTTCAAAAAGGACTGAATGTAATGGATACCACAGCTTTTACTTTGAGTCAAGAGAATGAACTTCCTATTGTTGTTTTTGATATGAATAAAGAAAACAACCTGATCAAAGTTTGTGAAGGTGAAAATGTAGGAACTACTGTAAACATATAATTAGATACAAGATGACTGAAGAAATAAATTTTATTATCTCAGGCGCAAAAGAACTAATGGAAGGCTCTATTGCGCATTTAGAAAAACAATTCTTAAATATTCGCGCAGGAAAAGCATCTCCACAAATGTTGGGTAGCGTTTTTGTAGACTATTACGGTTCACCAACACCACTTTCACAAGTAGCTAATGTGAGTGTACCTGATGCAAGAACACTATCAATAACACCTTGGGAAAAAAGCATGTTGCAACCTATTGAAAAAGCAATCATGATTGCTAACTTAGGTCTAAACCCTATGAATAATGGTGACAACATTATCCTTAACATTCCTGCATTAACAGAAGAACGTCGTAAAGATTTAGCAAAACAAGCGAAAGCGGAAGCGGAAGATGCTAAAATCAGTGTTCGTAACGTACGTAAAGACGCTAATAACGACATAAAAAAAGAAGAAAAAGACGGAACTTCAGAAGATATCTGCAAACAAGCTGAAGAAAGCATTCAAAAGCTAACAGACCTCTATATCAAAAAAATAGACGAAGTTTATGCAGTGAAAGAAGTTGAAATTATGACTGTATAATTTACTTTCAAAATAAAAAAAGCCTTCAAAATAATTTGAAGGCTTTTTTTATTTCATTAATTAGAGACAAACTTAAGTCCTATAATAGAACCTATCAAAGTAGCGATAAAGAAAACCCTCCAAAAATCAGCTGGTTCTTTAAAAATAAAAATCCCTACCAATACTGTCCCTACAGCTCCTATTCCTGTCCAAACAGCATACGCTGTTCCTATAGGCAATGTCTGTGTTGCCTTATACAAAAGAAACATACTAATTGCTAAACAAACAAAAAAACCTACCATCCACAGGACAGAAGTTGTACCGGTCGTTTCTTTAGCTTTTCCTAGGCAAGAAGCAAAACCTACCTCAAACAAGCCTCCAATAACTAAAAGTATCCAATTCATCTTAATTTATTTTTTTGGCAAATATAAGAAAAGCATCACGTGCTTCAAGGATTAAATTGATCGATAACAAAGTCAAAATATTGGGAATCATACATAGCTTCCATAGAAAAGAAATGTAGATCTCTTTCTTCTTTTGTTTGAGGCAAGGTCACTAACCTCAAATCCTTTTCCAGAATTCGCCAAATCATCTCTGTACAATACATCTTATCTCCATTATCATAATCACCCAAATGATCAAACGCAATTTCTTGAGCCAAATAAATAAGTCCGTATTGAGCAATTTGTTTTCGCTTTTCTACAGAACAACCTTTTACACGGACTACCACAATCTTCTCTGGTTGCGACGCTTTTAAAAACGTTGACAAAGTTTCCTTTTGTACGCCATCAATATCCGAAACATCGGAAGCTAACGAATGAATTACTTCCCATTCGGAATTAGTTTTTACTAAAATGCCCGCATGCGTGACATCATACGGGGGCTTATTTAAAAAATCTGCGATATAATTACTGAAAAAACCATAGCCACGACGCAGAATCAAATCACCCTCTTCCAACTTATTAAGCTCCAAATCAGTCAATCTTACTTTATGAATATGCTTTTCTATTCCTTGCTTTTCTGAACGTCGATCCAATTTAAAAAAAACAGTATATGAAACAAAAACAGCACAAGAACTTAGTACCAAAAAAAATACCAAAGCAAAACCTCGTGATCTTACTTTGGTATTCTTCATTTTAATGTTTTTCAGACTCTGTAAATAAATATTCAAAAATCTGATCACTTCTTATTGCTCTTTATTAAGTCCTTCTTTATCAATAGATATTTTCCACTTACCGTCAATCTTTTTCAAAGTCATTGACTCTTGTTTTCCTTCCTCTCCTTGCGTATAATAAACAGTTGCTTTATCGCCGTCGATTTCAGAAGAAACAATTTTCACATCCGCCTTCTTTTCTTTAGATTCTTTAGCAGCCTCGGCTAACATTCCTTCCACCATTCCAAGGATAGTTTGCGTCTGCGAATCACAAAGTTCTTTAGCTTCTTTTACTTTTCCATCTTGAATTAAACTCAAGAATTCCTTAGTCACTGCTTCAGGATTGTTGTTACTGCAAGATGTCATAAATACAGTCATCGAAGCAAATACCAACAAAGTCAATAGGGTTTTAATCTTTCTCATCTTTATTTTTTTTATATTTTTCAAAGGTATTATAATTACTCTAATTGTTAAATAAATACAAAAATATTTAGCTAAAAATTCCATTCACGATTTGTTACAATATACACGCTTACGAATCCACATATTCCTAAAAAAGACCTTAAAAGACATCCCTTTTTTTAGTATCTTTGCAGGTATTTTATAACATTTATAAATCGAAATCGTTCATTTTAAACATATAAAGCGACAATGAAACATACCAAAATTATCGATCTTATCGCAAGCACTAACTTTTTACACGAAGTAAAAGCAAAAGGGTGGGTTCGCACATTTAGAAACAACCAATTCATTGCTTTAAATGATGGTTCAACTATAAACAACATTCAATGTGTTGTTGATTTTGAAAAATTCCCTGCAGATTTACTTAAAAAAATTCATACGGGAGCAGCTATTTCAGTCACAGGAACATTAGTTGAAAGCAAAGGAGCTGGACAAAATGTAGAAATCCAAGTTAATGCTTTGGAGGTATTAGGAGAAGCTAATCCTGATGAATATCCAATTCAACCTAAAAGACATTCCTTAGAATTTCTTCGTGAAAATGCGCATTTAAGAATCCGAACAAATGCTTTTGGAGCCATTATGCGTGTACGTAGCGTTCTTTCATTTGCCGTTCACAAATACTTTCAAGACCGCGGTTTCGTTTATTTCAACGCACCAATCATAACAGGTTCAGATGCTGAAGGTGCAGGAGAAATGTTTCGCGTAACTTCTTTACCTTTCGACAATACGCCTAGAAAAGATGACGGTACAGTTGATTTTGGAGAAGATTTCTTTGGAAAGACAACCAACCTTACTGTTTCAGGACAATTAGAAGCTGAAACTTATGCAATGGCATTGGGTCAAGTATATACATTTGGTCCTACGTTCCGTGCAGAAAACTCAAATACTTCTAGACACTTAGCGGAGTTTTGGATGATTGAACCAGAGGTGGCATTCAACAACCTTGATGACAATATGGATTTAGCAGAAGATTTCATCAAATATGTGATCAAATATACCTTGGAAAAATGTGCTGATGACTTGAAGTTTTTAGAAGAACGTCTAACAAATGAAGAAAAGAATAAACCACAAGCAGAACGCAGTGAAATGCCTTTGCTGGAAAAACTTAGCTTTGTTTTAGAAAACAACTTTAAACGCGTGAGCTACACAGAAGCTATTGATATATTAAAAGCTTCTAAACCGAATAAAAACAAAAAATTTAAATATTTAATTAACGAATGGGGTGCAGACTTACAAAGCGAGCACGAACGTTTCTTAGTTGAAAAACACTTTAAGTGTCCAGTAATCTTATTTGATTATCCTGCTGATATCAAAGCATTTTACATGCGTATGAATGAGGATGGAAAAACAGTACGTGCCATGGACATCCTTTTTCCTGGAATTGGAGAAATTGTCGGTGGTTCGGAACGTGAAGAACGCTACGAAAAACTTGTTGAACGTATGCTAGCAATGGGAGTAGATCAAGAAGAGCTTTGGTGGTATTTAGACACCCGTAAATTCGGATCTGCAACACATAGTGGTTTTGGTCTTGGATTTGAACGTTTAGTTCTATTCGTTACAGGAATGACAAACATTCGCGATGTAATTCCTTTCCCTAGAACTCCACAAAACGCTGAGTTCTAAACCTTACAGTATTTTATAAAATTGTTTACTTTGTATGCTATTTTTATTAAATTTGATAAAAAGCAAACGCATACAAAGTAAGCAATTTTTGCTTTTAATAGTATTCACTATATTTTTAGTTTTCAAACAATGCTTAAACAGAATCTACAGCTTAAACTTTCACAGAAACTTTCACCTCAACAAATCCAATTGATGAAATTGATTCAATTGCCTACGCTTGCATTTGAACAAAGACTGAAAGAAGAATTGATTGAAAACCCGGCTCTAGAAACTGGAAAAGAAGATAATAATGATCTAGAAGACTTTTCAAATGACGATAATTATGACGATTACGACAACGAGCATATTGAAACAGAAGATATTAATATAGATGAATATTTAAGTGATGACGAAACGCCTGATTACAAACTACAGGCCAACAACTACAGTCGTGATGACGATGATTACGAAGCTCCAATTATTGCCTCTGTAAGTTTTCATCAAGATTTAATAAATCAATTAAACACCTTTATCCTTGAAGATCAAGAGCGCAACATTGCAGAGTTTCTTGTAGGCAGCATTGATGACATTGGATACATACGCAGAGAAACTCAAGACATTGTAGATGACTTAGCGTTTACACAAGGCGTTTATACTGATGAAAAAACAGTAGAGGAAGTCTTAGAAATCATTCATCAACTTGAGCCTGCTGGAGTTGGGGCTCGAGACTTACAAGAGTGTTTATTACTACAGTTACGTCATAAAACTCCAACAGAATCGATTTCATTTGCAATTGACATTATTGAAAATCAATTTGATGCCTTTACAAAAAAACATTACGATAAATTATTGCAAAAATACGGGGTTTCAAAAGATCAATTACGCAAAGCAATTGACGAAATCGAACGCCTAAACCCGAAACCTGGTGGTGCTTACTCTGGAAGCAACAAAATGGTAGAGCATGTTATTCCTGATTTTTCAATTAAAATTGTAGATGGTGAATTAGAATTAAGTCTAAATGGTCGTAATGCCCCTGAATTGCACATTTCTAAGGATTATCAAGAAATGCTTCAGACTTATAAAGACACTGCAAAAGCATCAAATTCACAAAAAGATGCCGTACAGTTTATCAAACAAAAACTAGATGGTGCAAAATGGTTTATTGATGCTATTAAACAGCGTCAAGAAACACTTTATGTAACAATGAGCTGCATTATGGAGTATCAAAAAGAATACTTCTTAACAGGCGACGAAACCAAGTTAAAACCAATGATTCTAAAAGATATCGCTGATGTTGTTGGACTAGATATCTCAACCGTTTCGAGAGTTGCAAACAGTAAATATGTTGAAACTCCGTACGGCACAAAGCTAATTAAAGCCTTCTTTTCAGAAGCAATGATAAATGATCAAGGAGAAGAGGTTTCGACAATTGAAATCAAAAAAATATTAGAAAACATTGTTCGAGATGAAGACAAGAAAAAACCATATCCCGACGATAAGCTCGCAGAGTTATTAAAAGAAAAAGGCTATCCTATTGCGAGAAGAACCGTAGCTAAATATAGAGAACAGCTCGACATACCAGTAGCAAGAATGCGCAAGAAAATTTAATTAGTATAATGAAAAAAGCCATCCCTTTTTTCTCGTATCTCTTTCACCCGATTATTATTCCTATAATAACGATTATGATGTATTTTTTAAATACTCATCAATTCTATCAACCTATAGAAATACTAATTACATTTGGACAAGTAGCAATTACTACCTTTTTCTTACCGATTACAATATACTACCTCTTAAAGTCGATGCGTTTACTGCGTTCTTCTATAATGGTCAATCAATTAAGCGAACGCTTATTGCCTTTTAGCATTAATATCATTCTGCTAATTTTACTGAAAGATTATGTTTTATTAGAAAATAATATTTACGAATATAAAATCTATCTTTGGGGATGTATTTACACATATATCATTTTACTACTCAGTTTGCTTTATAATAAGAAATATAGTGTTCACACAGCTTTACTATCTGGCAGTTTAGTGTTTTACACTTTACTTTCACTGCATTTATTTCTCCCAAACATTATTGGAATTATCGTATTACTGCTTGCTTTAGGCTTCACAGCAAGCTCAAGACTATACTTAAAAGCACACTCTTCAACCGAGATTATTATGGGCTTTTTGATTGGAGTAATACCTCAACTCTTCTTCTGGAAACTTACACTTCTATAAAATATAAAAAATTAGTCCTGCATTAAAATATCGTAACTTATTGGTATCATTCTCAAATAAGTTTTGTTTATAAATCGAATTCAATCCATAGGATAGATATACATTCCAAGTATTGAAACCAGCAGATAAATACATACTGTAAGTCCATTTATTAAACACAGAATTGTCGTTTAACGTATAAGTCCCATAATCTTCAGAGCTTGTTTTTAGTTTATTCGAAATTAAATAACTTGCTTTAAACCCTAAATATACTCTCCAAAACTTATGACTTTCTGGAGTCGAAGTACGCCATCTTAACTCTATTGGAATATCAAAATAATGCAAATGCTGAGCGTTACGCTTATAACTCCCCAAGATTGCGAATTCACCAGGCCGATCATTTAAAGCCACCAAGTTATTATGTAATATAAAATAAGAATACCCTACTCCGGGTGCTACAGCCAGTGTACGCTTTTTATTTACAGGAAAATCGCGTAGAAACCCCAAATGAAGACCCTGTGAAAAAGTTCTAGGAGAAAAACCAGCAGGTTTTTCTTGAAGCATTGAGTGCGTGATTGCTGCATAAAATTGATCCTCTCGATACTTTAAATCGTACACTCGTATTGAATCACGTCTTTCTAATTCATTCAAGCTAAGATCCTGAGCTAAGATAAAACTAGAAACAAAAAGAGTCAAAATACACATTAATTTTCTCAACATAATCTTTTATTGTTTTTAAGAATATAATTTCTAAAAAGAATAGGACAACCCTACACCTAAAAGCTGTTTAAACTGTACACGTGGTCCTTCGATAATTTGAGTACCATCTACTTCACGTTTATTTTTTATATCATCATCATAAATTAAATGAAAACCAATATTTGCTTTCACATAATCATTTACCTTCATATCTAATTTTAGTTGCCACTCAATATCGATATTTCCAAACCTATGAGCATAATCAGTATAAAGAGATAACTTATGTTCTAATTTGATGTTTTTATAAATTTCTTTTTTCCATTCATTACTGATCAAAATACCAAACTCATTTTTTGATTTTTTACCTTTACGAAGCAAATTCCCATACACATCATATATGGCTCCTTCTACACCAAAAGCACCTTGATTGGAAAGTGTTTCATCCAAAACAAAAGTGGACTTAAGTGTTAATGGAGCTACATAAAACTTCATAGCTGAAATTGGCTCAGAATATTCCGCTCCGACCCCTAAAAACAAATAAGCAGGTGCCATCCACTTGGAAATAGGTTGATCAATATTAGGATATGAGAAACCATCGGTAAATTGAGTCTTAAAACTCATTTTCGTAGTATAATACCAATCCGATAAAGGTCCAGACTTATATCCAAAAGTTGAATTCAAATCCAAAACATCATCTGTTTTTCTAGTCTCCCTATCTTTTTGTTTATTTAATCCATAACGAATAGATAAATTCGTATCCCAAACCAACCTACCTTTTATATATTTACGTCCTAAATCAGTCTTTAAAAGCCCTGAGATTGAATTATCTCCTCCAGCGCTCCAATTAACAAATGAGATTTGATTAACATCTAATCCAAATTTATTCTCTTTCTCCCAATATCCAATAATAGTATCGTTTACAGGTATAAATTTTAGATTTATCTCTCCTGGGACATAATTAGCCACAATGGGGGCTAATTTAGGTTTTTTACGTTCTACAAAGATTTCCGGCTTAAAGTAAGGCACGGCATTACCTCCATCATACATTACGGCAATTCGAGTACGATTTGATGAAATGGTATTGTTCTTTAACGGTAAAAATCCCATCAATGGATTAAATGGATTTTCTTGAATAGAAGCTTTTTTAGAGATTTCCTTATCAGCAACTCTAAAAAGAACCGTGTCTTTTTTAACCTCAGGTATTTCTAGCTCTTGTGCAGATACAGCTCCACCAAAAAAAAACATAACACCCAAGCTCAATGTAATTATAAACTTAACTATCTTATCTCTAAATTTCATTTACTTACTTATAATATTCACTAAAGTTGATACATCTATACCGCAAAACTCTTGTTGTTCTAAAACAGTAGCTTGCTCTATGAAATCATCAGACACTCCTAAAATCTCTACTGTTATATCTGGATAATTTGCAGCTACAAAAACAGCAACTGAACTTCCAAAGCCCCCTTTAACAGTTCCATCTTCTACAGTTACAATTTTTGAATAAGATCGACAAATTTCATGTAAAACTTCTTCATTTATAGGTTTTATAGACAAAAAGTGATAATGGCTCCAATCAGTATTTTCTACATATCTAAAAGCATCAATCACATTATTCCCGATAGTTCCCGTTGATAAAAAGGCAAATTTACCCCCTTTTCTGAGTTGCTTAACTTCCTGTATATTAATTTTTTGAAAACTTTTTTGCCAGTCACTTAAAACACCTCTTCCGCGGGGATACCGAATAGCAATAGGTTTTTCTAATCCTAACTGCACAGTATAAAGTAAATTACGTAATTCCAATTCATTTAAAGGCGCTACAATTGTAATATTAGGAATACAATTTAAGTATGCAATATCATATACTCCTTGATGCGTAGCTCCGTCCTCTCCTACCAACCCAGCCCGATCCAAACAAAAAACTATTGGCAACTGCTGAAGCGCTACATCATGAATCACTTGATCGTAGGCACGCTGTAAAAAAGTAGAATAGATTGCAACAAAAGGCAGCAACCCCTGTGTAGCCATTCCCGCAGCTAAAGTAACTGCATGCTGTTCTGCAATACCTACATCAAAACCTCTATTTGGAAAAGCATCCATAAGATACTTCATCGAACTCCCAGTTGGCATAGCAGCAGTAATACCTATAATATTTTCATTTTGTTCTGCTAGTTCAACTAAAGTAAATCCGAAAACATCTTGATATTTAGTAGGTAACCCTTTATCATCATTAGGAACTAACTCTCCCGTATTTTTGTCAAACTTACCTGGCGCATGATACACTACTTGATTCTCCTCAGCCTGCTTAAGCCCTTTTCCTTTTGTAGTAATTAAATGTAAAAACTTAGGGCCTTTTATCTCCTTTAAACGTTTTAATTCTCGAATTACTTTAGGTAAATCATGTCCATCAATTGGCCCTGAATAATCGAAATGTAGTGACTTAATCATATTATTCTCTCGATGATTTTCGCCAGTTTTAACGGAAGTCAAATAATCTTTCAAAGCACCAACACTAGGATCTATCCCAATAGCGTTATCATTTAAAATCACCAATAAATTAGCGTCAGTAACCCCCGCATGATTCAAGCCCTCAAAAGCCATTCCTGAAGCTATAGAAGCATCACCTACAATGGCAACATGTTGTTTGTCAAAATCACCCTTCAACTGAGAAGCAAGTGCCATTCCTAATGCAGCCGAAATAGCCGTAGAAGAATGCCCAACCCCAAATGTATCATAGATACTCTCATCACGCTTAGGAAATCCACTTATCCCTCCTTTTCTTCTGTTTGTTTCAAAAACGTTACGTCGACCTGTTAAGATTTTATGCCCATATGCCTGATGTCCAACATCCCAAACCAATACATCCTCAGGTGTATTAAAAACATAATGCAATGCAATAGTTAACTCAACAACTCCTAAGCTCGCACCTAGGTGTCCTTCTTTTACCGAAACAATATCAATGATAAATTGACGCAGTTCTGCAGCTAGTTGCGGCAAATCGCGTTCCGAAAGCAGTCTTAAATCTGCTGGATTCTCTATTTTAGATAACAATTTTGACATTCTTTTGAATAAATAAAAACAAAATTACGATTTTGTTTTTACTTTTGACTTCTCAATCCTATTTAAGCGTATAAATGACCGAAATTTTCACAGACGAGTATTTTATGGAACTCGCACTAAAAGAAGCGCAACAAGCCTTTGATAAGAATGAGATCCCAGTAGGCGCTATTGTAGTTGCTAACAATCAAATTATTGCTAAAAGCCACAACCTAACCGAACTACTTTGTGACGTAACAGCTCACGCTGAAATGCAAGCTATATCATCTGCTGCAAATTTCATCGGAGGTAAGTACCTAAAAAACTGCACTTTATTTGTAACTTTAGAACCATGTCAAATGTGCGCTGGCGCCTTATATTGGAGTCAAATCACTAAAGTTGTCTATGGCGCAACCGATGCAAAAAGAGGTTACAACGCCTTAGGTGCTCATTTGCACCCTAAAACAATGGTTAAAAAAGGAGTTTTAGAAGCTCGATGTAGTGCATTAATGAAAACCTTCTTTGAGAAGAAACGATAAAAATTACTCTAAAAATTTCACGCTATGAAATTAAAACACCTATTTTTACTTGTATTTGGAATCCTAGTCCTAAATTCATGTAAGCAAAAAGAAAATTTCGAACTTTCCGACCCTAAGCTTTTTGAGTCTTATATCACAAGCTATACATCCGGAATAATATCTTCAAAAAGTACGATACAAATCGGGCTTCAACAACACATGGATCGTTGGGAAGCGAATCAAGAAGTGGATGAAAATCTTTTTAGTATTTCACCAAAAGTAAAAGGTAAAATACACTACCTACCTAACAATACGTTAAGTTTTGTCCCGAGTGAACGCCTTCAAAACAATCAAAAGTATCACGTTACCTTTCACCTGTCCAAGATTGCATCGGTTGAAAATGAACTAAAAGATTTTAAATTCCTTGTAGTAACAACGCCTCAAGATTTTACCGTAGAGCTTCTAGATTTACAATCTACAGAAGAAGATACTTATACATATAACGGAGCTTTTGCTTCGAGCGATTGGATATCAATTGATCAGATTAATAAAATATTAGAAGCTAAGCTTGGTTCTAACAAAGTAAATTTAAAAGTTGTTGGTGATCCTAAAAATGAAGTTACAACAGCTACTTTTTCACTTTCTTCACTAAAGAGAACGCAAGAGTCACAAAATCTAAGTCTCAATTGGAATGGAAAAATAATTGATTTAGATAAATCCGGAAATATTGAAGAGATCATTCCTGCTAAAGGAGTGTTTGAACCATTTAAAATCATCCAAAACCCAGATAAAGCTGACAACAAAACTATTTGGATAAACTTTTCTGATGCTATAAATAAAAGTCAAAACTTTGATGGGTTAATTACTATAAATCACACTGATCCTATTAAATTTAGTACAGAAGGAAACCTCTTAAAAGTATATAGCGAAGTGCCTTTTAATGGTAAATCAAATTTAATTGTTCATGCTGGAGTTGAAAATTTAGCAGGAAAAAAAACAACCACGCCTTATACATTTGAACTAGATTTCGAGCAACGTAAACCGGAAATAAAACTCATTAAAAACGGAACGATTTTACCGAGTTCTCAAAACTTAAAAATCAACTTCCAATCTACTAATCTAAAAGCAGTAGACGTAAAAGTTTACAAAATTTTTGAAAACAATGTACTTCAGTTTCTTCAAGACAATGAATTAAACGGAAAATACAGCCTTAAAAAAGTGGCCGCTCCTATTGCACAAAAAACACTTACATTTTCAAATACGAATCCAAAAAACTTACTTCAATGGAATTCTTATGCTTTAGATCTATCTACACTAATCACGCCTGATCCTGGAGCTATTTATCGTGTTGAGTTTTCCTTCAAGAAAAGCTATGCTATATATCCTTGCGCCGATTCTAATGATAATTTAGAAGAAGATTCAATTGATGAATCAGCACTAAGTGACGATTACGATGATTATTACTACTACGAGTATTACAATTGGCAAGAAAGAGACAATCCTTGCGATTTAACATATTACTATGATCGTAAAGTTGCGACTAATATTTTGGCTTCCGACTTAGGAGTTATTGTTAAAAAAGGGAATGATAATTCGTATTTATTTGCAGTAACGGACCTTCTTACTACAAACCCTGTAGCAAAGGCTAATATTACTATTTACAGCTACCAACAACAATTGCTTGCAACTTTACATACAGAGAAAAATGGAATTGCAAAAACAACACTTGAACAACCTGGATACTTTGCTATTGTAAAAAAAGACAACAATACGACTTACGTGCGTTTAGATGATGGAAACTCACTTTCTGTTAGTAATTTTGATGTAGATGGACAAGAACTACAACAAGGTCTACAAGGCTATATCTATACTGAACGAGGGGTTTGGAGGCCAGGTGACGCTATTCATATAGGCTTTATCCTTGACGACTCTGCTAAAGAATTGCCAGAAAACCATCCTATCAAGATTACTTTAAAAGATCCTTTTGGAAAATTAGTCACCCAGCAAGTAGTCCAAAAAAACGTAGACAATCATTATGCATTTCAACTAAATACAGAAGTTGATGCTGCTACAGGAAACTGGGAAGCTATGATCTCTGTTGGAGGTGCAAAATTCTATAAACGAATCAAAATCGAAACAATTAAGCCTAATCGCTTAAAAATTAAAAATGATATCGAAGGCCAAACTATTTCAACTTCACAACGCAAACAAATAAACTATGAAGTTAATTGGCTTCACGGAGCAACTGCTAAAAATTTAAAAACAGAAGTTACTTCAAAATTACTTCCACAAAAAACTACTTTTAAAGGATATGAAAAATACTCTTTCAACAATAGCTTAGCTACTTATCTTAATGAAGATAGTAACGTTTTTTCAGGAAGAACAGATGATCAAGGTCATTTTTCATTCTACCTAAACAATGAAGATAAGCCTGAAAATACAGGAATGCTAAAACTATTATTAACTACGAAAGTTCACGAGAATGGCGGGGATGTTTCAACAGATGTTTCAACAGCAACTTACTCTCCTTATCAATCTTATGTTGGAATTGCTGAGCCGGTAGGAAATAAATATGGAATGCTAGAAACTGGAAAAAACAACACATTACAGTTTATAGCCCTTACAGAGAAAGGAACTCCAAAACAATCTCGCATAAATTTGACTATTTATCGCGTGGATTGGAGATGGTGGTGGGATTCTTCTGATTATGGCATTTCAAATTATAGCTCATCTAGCCATCATACGGTATACCAAACAGCTAATATACAAACTAGCAACCAAGGAAAGGCAACCTACAGCTTAAATATCCCAGACGAAGATTGGGGACGTTATGAAATTGTAGCTACTGATCTAGAAAGTGGTCATATCGCTTCAAGGATGGTAACTATTGATTGGTCAATCTGGTCGGGGAAAACAAAAAACAATCAAAGTGATGATGCTATTACTTTGGCAATTGCTACAGATAAAAAAGATTATCTAGTTAAAGAAAAAGCAAAAATATCCTTCCCTTCAAGTGAAGGAGGTCGTGCTTTGATTTCTGTAGAGAATGGCGCAACAGTATTGGAAACACATTGGGTAGAGACCGCTCAAGGTGAAACTGTTTTTGAGCTACCAATTACTGCAGAAATGGCTCCAAATGCTTATCTAAATATAAGCATGATTCAACCACACGCTACCACTGTAAACAACTCTCCTATTAGATTATATGGAATAGTTCCGATTTTTGTGCAAAACAAAAACACTAAATTGGAACCAGAGATAAAAATGCCTGAAAGCTTAAAACCAGAGCAAGCATTTAAACTCCAAGTTAGCGAAAAATCTGGTCAAGAAATGACGTATACATTAGCCATTGTTGAAGAAGGTCTTTTAGACTTAACACGTTTTGCTACTCCAAGACCATGGAATACCTTCTACGCAAAAACGGCTTTAGGTGTAAAAACGTGGGATATTTACAACGATGTTGTCGGTGCTTATGGAGGTGCGATAAACCAAGTATTCAGCATCGGTGGTGATGAAGACTTAGGTGGTGGCCAAGTAAAAAAAGCCAATCGCTTTAAACCTGTAGTTATTTTCAAAGGTCCATATACCTTAGAAAAAGGCAAAACAGCTACACACGACATTAAATTACCAAATTATATTGGTTCTGTACGCACGATGGTGATTGCTTCAAATACCAAAACAAAAGCTTATGGTAATACTGAAAAAACAACAGCTGTAAAAAAACCTTTAATGATTTTAGGCTCTTTACCTAGACGTGCCGTAACGGGTGAAAAAGTAGCATTACCTGTTACAGTTTTTGCAATGGAAAACCATATAAAAAATGTACAGATAAAAGTTAAAACTGACGGAAAATTCCATTTAAAAGGTTCCTCGACACAACAACTGAACTTCGATCAACCAGATGAGAAAATCGCTTATTTCGAATTAGAAGTTGGACAACAAACAGGAATTACCAAATTATACATTGAAGCTACTTCAGGAAAAGAAAAAGCTACCTACGAAGTTGAAATGGAAGTTATGAATCCAAATCCAATAAGCTTTAAACAAGAAACAATAATTCTTGAACCAAATGCTAGTGCTTCAGTATCTTGGGATACTTTTGGAATTTCAGGCAGCAATCAAGCTATTTTAGAATTCGCCACTTTCCCTGGTATAAATCTGAATGCTAGATTAAACTATTTAATCAACTATCCACATGGCTGTTCGGAGCAAATTACTTCTGGTGTTTTTCCGCAACTATACTTAGCTGATTTCATGGATCTAACCACGAGTCAGCAAACGAGTATTCAGCGTAATGTTAGCATGGGAATTCAAAAGCTAGCACAGAATCAGTTAAGCGATGGAAGTTTTACTTATTGGAATGGATCACGCTATTTTGATGATTGGTCTACTTCTTATATTGGACATTTCTATCTAGAAGCCGAAAAAAGAGGTTATGTACTTCCTGTAAACAGTAAAGCAAATTGGATTAGCTTTCAACAAAAAACTGCACGCCAATGGCGATTTGAAAACCGTTATAGAAATGATCTTGCTCAAGCTTATCGTTTATACACCTTAGCTTTAGCAGGAGTTCCTGATTTAGCATCGATGAATCGTTTACGAGAGACTCAGGGTATTTCTGATGATACTAAACTACGCTTAGCTGCGGCTTATGCGATTGCTGGACAGAAAAATGCAGCTATAAAATTGGCAGACAAAACGACTCTAACTGGCCAAAATTATTACTATTTTGGATCCTATGAACGCAACTTAGCCATGGCTTTAGAAACTCAATTAGCAATAGGGAATAAAACAATGGCACAAAATTATGCCTTTGAATTAGCTGAAAAACTTTCTTCGAATCAATGGATGAGTACACAGACAACTGCTTATTCTTTAAATGCTATGGCACAGTTCATCAAAACAAACAAAGCCACAGAAGGTATTAATTTAAGTTTTAACAACAACGAGACACCCTTTAAATTAAACACAAAACGAAGCTTTTCTGAACAAAAACTCAAAGTTAGGTCTGGCAGTAATAGCATTCATTTTCAAAACAACAACAACTCGACAGTATATATAAAACTTGCATATAGTGGAATACTCCCTGTCGGAGAAGAATTAGTTCATCAATCAGGCTTAAACATCAAAAGCATATTTAAAACAACTAACAATCAAACGATCAACCCTTCAACCTTAAATCAAGGAACTGAATTTATATGCGACATTACAATTACGAATACAACTAATAAAGCAGTTGACAACGTAGCATTAACTCAAATTATTCCTTCGGGTTGGGAAATAGTAAACTTACGTTATACCGATGACAACAGTGGAGATACTAAAGTAGATCATACAGATATTCGTGATGATCGCACAAACTTTTATTTCTCTCTTGGAGCTCAACAATCAAAAACATTACGTGTAGCACTTAATGCATCATATACAGGTCATTATTACATGCCTGGAATTCACGCTAATGCCATGTATGACAACAATTACAATAGCCAAACAGCTGGCCAATGGATTGAAGTTGTAAACTAATAAATAAAACTACTTTCAGGTCTACAAAAAACCTGAAAGTAGTTTTCTAATTATGAAAAAAAACTTTAAAATCTCTTTACGCCCAATTATAAAAAAGCATCCTATTAAGCTTAGTATATCCCTTTTACTTATAATTGCTTATTATTTTTGTTTACCTAAACCGCTGTTTGAAAAACCTTATTCAACAGTTATCGAAAGTAAAGAAGGCCTTTTATTGGGAGCCCAAATTGCCACTGATGGACAATGGCGTTTTCCTGAAAAAGAATCCGTTCCCAAAAAATTCGAATTATGCATTCAATATTATGAAGATCAATACTTTAGATCGCACTGGGGCATCAATCCAATATCTATAAGTAAAGCACTAGTAACCAATATTAAAGCAGGTAAAAATATACGTGGCGGTAGCACACTCACACAGCAGACAATCCGTTTGGCACGTGATGGTAAAAAAAGGAGTTATTTTGAAAAACTAATCGAAGCCATTCAAGCCACGCGCTTAGAGTTCAAATATAGTAAAAACAAAATTTTAGCATTATATGCTTCCCACGCTCCTTTTGGAGGAAATGTAGTAGGATTAGACGTGGCTGCTTGGCGTTACTTTGGCACAACACCAGATCAATTATCTTGGGCTGAAAATGCAACATTAGCAGTTTTACCCAATGCGCCTCGTTTAATTTATCCAGGCAAAAATCAGGAACTACTACTAAAAAAAAGAAATAGTCTACTGCTTAAACTCAAGAACCAAAAGATTATTGACCAAAATACTTATGAACTTGCAGTAGAAGAACCTCTACCGCAGAAACCTCATTCTTTACCGCAAATAGCGCCACACTTACTAACCGCTGTAGCAAAAGAAAAACCGCAAGAACGCGTAAAAACAACTATAGACTACGAAGTACAAAAACGCGCAAATGAAATTGTAAAAAACTATTATAATCAATATCAGCAATCTGAAATTTATAACATAGCAGTACTGATAGTTGATGTAGAAACGCGTAATATCGTCTCTTACATTGGAAACTCTCCTACAACAACTTCTCATCAGAAAGATGTAGATATTATACCTGCACCAAGAAGTACCGGAAGTATATTAAAACCATTTCTCTATGCCGCGATGCTTGATGAAGCAGAACTACTACCTAAAACATTAGTAGCAGATATACCAACTATAATTTCAGGATATAGACCTCAGAATTACAATTTAAGCTATGAAGGTGCTGTACCAGCTGACGAAGCACTTTCACGTTCCTTAAACATCCCTTCTGTTTTAATGCTTCAGGAATATGGAACTTATCGTTTTTATGAACAGCTACAGAAACTAGATTTAAAAAATATAAACAAACATCCAAATCATTATGGATTATCACTAATTCTAGGAGGAGCAGAAAGCAACCTTTGGGACTTATGCAAAGCTTATGCTAGCTGGGCAGGAACCTTAAACTTTTTTCAAACTAGTCAAGGGAAATATCGCCTTAGTGAAGTACAAAATCTAAATTGGGATCATAATATTACTCGCGATTTCGGTACAGAAAGTTTTACAAAAACATCCTTAGGTGCTGGTTCGATTTGGCAAACATTTCAAGCCCTAAAAGAAGTAAACCGTCCAGAAGGTGATGAAGCTTGGCGTTATTATGATTCTGCCATAAAAATTGCTTGGAAAACAGGCACGAGCTTTGGCGGACGGGACGCTTGGGCCTTGGGCGTTAATAAAAAATACGTAGTCGGTGTTTGGGTAGGAAATGCCACTGGAGAAGGCCGCCCATCATTGAGCGGTGTCCGAAGTGCAGGTCCAATTCTATTCGATATTTTTAATTTACTCCCAAATTCTCCGTGGTTTGAAACCCCATTAAATGATTTAGAAGCAGCTCTTACGTGTAGTGAGAGCGGATATCTAGCACAAGAAAACTGCCCAACACAAGAACAATGGATTGTTCCACGAATAAAAAAAACAAAAACCTGTCCATATCATCAAAGAATACATGTAGATACACAAGAGCGCTATAGAGTTAACAGCAGCTGTGAATCTCTAGAAAACTTACATAGTAAATCCTGGTTTGTACTTCCTCCTGTTATGGCGTTTTATTATAAAAACCAGCATATAAACTACAAAACACTACCTCCATTCAGAGAAGATTGTATAGGCACACACAATACTGCCCCAGCCTTTATTTATCCTAAACATGAATCAAAAATTTATCTTGCGAAAAACTTTCGATCAGAAACACAGCCTTTCATTGCTAAAGCAGTTACAAGTACTCCAGACAACACACTATATTGGTATCTCGATCGTCAATTCCTAGGCGCTACAACAAACTATCACGAACAAGCAATCAATACCTCTACCGGATCTCATACCATTACCTTAATCGATACTCAAGGAAATGAAAAAAGCATACAAGTAGAAGTTGTCCGCTAAGATTTTTCGGAGGGAGATTTGAACATGATTTTCAAAAAAAGATAAACTCCAATAAAACTAAAAAAAGCTAGAAAAAGCATTTTTTCAGCATGATAGTCCAAGAAAAAATAATGCACTAATAGAACTCCAATTGTAACAAGAAGTGCCAATAAAAACTTAAAAACATTTGACATCGCAGCTAATTTATATTACTAAGATAATCAAAAGCTTGATGTAACAAAACAAAAAAACCGCTAAACAGATGTTTAGCGGTTTTTTTTGTTATTCTGATATTTCATTTCCCTTTTCATCAAAGAAATGGTATTCTAGATACGTGTAAGCGTCACGGGGTATTACTTTTATCCATTTTTTATATTCAAAAAACCATTTTGAACGTTGGGATGGAAACCCTTTTGTAAGATACGCCGCCACAAAGGGATGCGCATTTAAGACCACTTTCTTGTTGTCTTTAACAATTCTTTCCAGGCTAGCCTTAATCTTATTAATCACTAAAATTGGAGCTTCTATTTCCGCATTTTCGTTATTCGGATCTTCTTCTCTAGTCTTAATATTTACTTCAGGTCTAACTCTTTGTCTAGTTATTTGGATCAATCCAAATTTACTAGGGGGCAAGATTTTATGTTTTGCTTTATCATCGCTCATTTCTTCGCGAAGGAAATCAAATAGCTTCTTTCTATTTTCCGGATTACCCATATCTATAAAATCCACTACAATTATTCCTCCCATATCGCGCAAACGCAATTGTCTTGCAATTTCTGCTGCTGCGATTAAGTTAACCTCAAGGGCTGTATCCTCTTGAGACTGAGCTTTGTTAGAGCGATTTCCACTATTAACATCAATCACGTGTAACGCCTCGGTATGCTCTATGATTAAATAAGCTCCCTTACTCATAGAAACCGTTTTACCAAAAGAGGTTTTAATTTGACGTTCGATATTATACTTCTCAAAAAGAGGTAATTCTTTCGACTGATAATGTTTCACAATAGAAACCTTAGAAGGAGCGATCTCTTGCAAATAGTCCTTCGTTTGATAGAACAGATCCTCATCATCGGTATAAATACCAGTAAAAGTATCGTTAAATACATCTCTCAAAATAGAGGAAGCACGATTATCTTCTCCTAATATTTTTGCAGGATGATGCGCTGTTACTAATCGTTTGCACATTGCGTTCCATTTAGACATCAAGTTTTGTAAATCTTTATCGATTTCTGCAACTTTCATACCTTCTGCAACGGTTCGTACTATAACTCCAAAACCTTTTTGCTTGATTGATTGCACCAAGCGTTTAAGGCGTTCTTTCTCTTCTTTAGATTCAATTTTTTGAGAAATTGAAATTCGATTCGAAAAAGGAACCAGAACAACATATCGTCCAGCCAAGGATAATTCCGAACTAATTCGGGGTCCTTTTGTGGAGATTGGTTCCTTTACAATTTGAACTAATAGAGACTGATTTGCACTCAACACATCTGTGATTGTACCATCTTTATCAATCTCTTCTTCAAAAGGAAAGTTCTTTAAGGAGAAATCTTTTAATTTACCTGCGCTTACAAGTTTACTGAATTTTAATAGAGTCGGCAAATTCGGACCTAAGTCGTGATAATGAAGAAACGCATCTTTCTCGAAACCTACATTTACAAATGCAGCGTTCAATCCAGCAACTGGTTTTCTAATCTTAGCAATAAAAATATCACCAACCTGAAAACCTCCTTCTTCTTCGCGTTCTCTATGTAATTCAATTAGTTTTCCATCTTTTAATAAGGCAAAATCTACAGTATCAGAATTCGATCTAATGATGAGTTCTTTATTCATACAGTACATTTTTATCCATACACATTCGTTTAACATTTGATTCTTTCAAAACCAAACAAGTTAGTACAGATGGATTAAACATTTATTACAGGTAGTAACTACCCAATAAAGCACTCAAAACTTCTAAGTTAAGAAGCTATTTCGTATGCTTTTGTTTCAATGAACGTTTTTTCATAAAAGAAAAAAGTAGTTTTAAACTACTTTTTCTTTTTGTGACGGTTAGCTCTCGCTCTTTTTTTACGTTTGTGAGTCGCTACCTTATGTCTTTTTCTTTTTTTACCACTTGGCATAATGTGTGTAGTTTAGAGATTAATACTTATTTTATTTTTACTTCCGTGTTCGACTTAACGCCTTCTACAAACACCTTAGCTGGTTTGAAAGCTGGGATGTTGTGCGCTGGAATTTTAATCGTTGTATTTTTTGAAATATTTCTTCCTGTTTTTTCAGCACGAGTTTTGATGATAAAACTTCCGAAACCTCTTAGGTATACATTTTCTCCAGATTCTAATGCTGTTTTAACTTCTTCCATAAAAGTTTCAACTGTTGCCTGCACGTCACCCTTTTCAAGCCCTAATTTCTCCGAAATTTTTGCTACAATGTCTGCTTTTGTCATTTTAATTATAAATTATTTTGTTGTTGTCTGTGTTTTTTAGAGTGTGCAAATATATTAATTTATAATCCAATAATTCAATCTTAATCGATTAAAATTTAATCATATAAAGTTTTAAGTTTGCATTTAATACTTTTTGGAATGCACTTTTCTAACAAACTAAGTACTTGGTACTTACAAAATAGACGTTTTTTACCTTGGCGCGAAACGCAAGATCCTTATGCCATTTGGCTCTCAGAAATTATACTTCAACAGACTCGTGTCGCTCAAGGACTTCCCTATTTTGAAGCATTTTTACGTCAATATCCAAAGGTTTCAGATTTAGCTAATGCTCCTGAAGACGATATTATGCGTCTTTGGCAAGGCCTAGGTTATTATTCAAGAGCAAGAAACCTACATAGTACCGCCAAAATGATTACTTACGACCTTAATGGTCAATTCCCAAACAATTACAAAGATCTTCTTAAATTAAAAGGTGTAGGCGAATACACAGCTGCCGCTATAGCCTCAATTGCTTTTGACGAAGTGGTACCTGTAGTAGACGGAAACGTATTCCGCGTACTGTCTCGTTATTTTGGCATATCCTCCGATATATCCACGCTAACTACCAAACGTGAATTTCAAGCTTTAGCACAAACCTTAATACCGAGCGACCAACCTGCTCTATTCAATCAAGCTATCATGGACTTCGGTGCCTTGCAATGTACTCCAAAAAACCCGAATTGCAATAACTGTCCCTTTAATAATGATTGTGTCGCTTTACTGACAAATAAAGTCGACCTACTACCTATAAAACTAAGTAAAACAAAAGTCAAAAATCGATTCTTTGATTTTATCATCATTCTCGATCCCAATAACAATACATTAATTCAACAAAGAACCAAACAAGATATTTGGAAAAAGCTCTATGAATTTCCACTTATAGAGTCAAAAGAAAAAAACACACTCTCTATTGACCATAATCTTAAAATGTTATTTCCAAACCTAAACATTGAATCTATTACACCTTATAGTGATGCCCCAATTATTCATAAGTTATCACATCAAAAGCTACATATCCACTTTTGGATCGTAAAAACAAATAACATTCTTGAAAACGGGACCCCTTTAGTCGATCTTGATAAAATTGGTTTCCCTATTGTAATTCACAACTTTATCACGAAACTCCTCAAATAAATTTTAAAAACACTATATTTGATTATATCTTTGCAGATGCTATGAATGGAACATTGAATAAAGTTATACTAATTGGTCATCTTGGAGAAGAGGTGAAAATGCATTATTTCGAAAATGGTAATTGCATTGGTCGCTTTCCTTTAGCCACTAATGAGGTTTATATCAACAAAACAACCAACGAGAAGATAACTTCAACAGAATGGCATAATTTGGTAGTTCGCAATAAAGCAGCCGAACTTTGTGAAAAACATCTTTCAAAAGGTGATAAAATTTATATTGAAGGTCGTATTCGAACAAGACAATGGCAAACAGAAGATGGTATCCAAAGACAAACATCAGAAATTCAAGTGATGGAGTTTGTTTTCTTAAATACTAAGAAAGAACTTACTTCTGAACATAAAAACGAAGAAAATGATCTAAAGAAAAAAATGATCTCTGACTTTGTCATACCAAAAGAATCTAACGAAGACAATCTTCCATTTTAATGTTTAACAAAATTAATCTATAAAACCGTGGACCCAGAGCCCGTCAGTATCTTACTTACCTCTTCAACCGAACTTATTCTAGGAATATTCGGACTTATCTTTTTATTGTTTTTATCAGCTTTAACAGCAGGTTCAGAAGTAGCCTTTTTTCTTCTCTCCCCTGATAAAATTGACCTTATCGGTGATAAAAATAAAACAAAAGCTACTCAAATATTAAAAATCTTAAAGAACCCGAGTCTTTTACAGACCTCGTTAAATATTGCAGCTATATTTTTCAATATCGCTTTTGTTGTACTATTCCTAATGATGCAAGATTACTTTTTCATCAACATCAACAATGAAGCGTTGCAAAACTGTATCTCTATAGCAATTATCACTATTTGCCTACTCTTTTTTGGCGAAGTATTCCCAAGAATGCTTGCACGTAGAAATAATGTAGGATTCACATTAGCTACACTATACCCAATGCTGATAATTTCTAAGATCTTTACCCCAATTAGTTTCCCTATACGTCGTTTTAGCGATTACATACTAACACAATTTGGCGTCAAACAATCCAACCTATCTGTCGACGAATTATCTCAAGCACTTGAGATGACTGACTATAAAGAAGGAACTAACGAAGAACAGAAAATTCTAGAAGGTATTGTAGCATTCGGAACCACTGAAGTGACTCAAGTTATGAGCCCGAGAATTGATATTTTTGGAATTAGTTACGACAAAACCTTCGAAGAAATCCTCCCTAAAATCATTGAAAACGGATATTCTAGAATCCCCGTTTATACAGATAGCATCGACCAAATAGAAGGCGTTCTCTTTGTAAAAGACCTAATACAACATCTTGACGAAGCTCCAGACTTTAAATGGCAAGAACTCCTTAGGGAACCTTATTTTGTTCCTGAAAACAAAAAACTCGACAACCTATTGAAGGAATTCCAAAATCTAAAAAACCACTTAGCAATAGTCGTAGATGAATATGGAGGAACTTCTGGATTAATAACCCTTGAAGATATTATTGAAGAAATTGTAGGAGAAATCAGCGATGAGTTTGACGACAAAGAAAACATCTATACACAAATAGACGAATGCACTTATAGATTTGACGGAAAAATTAGTTTAAAAGACTTTTACAAAGTTGTAACTGTGAATGAGGACTTATTTGAAGAAACAGCTGGAGATGCCGAAACGCTTGCTGGATTTATTTTAGAAATTGCTAATCAATTTCCAGTTAAAAATGAGCAAATTGATTTTGGAGATTGTATATTTACCATCGAAAACGTAGAAAAAAGGCGTTTAAAACAAATTAAAGTGACTCTAAAGTAATAATGAAAACATACAGAATAAATTCCGTAGTAACTCTTGCTTTTATTGCTATAATATTTAGTAGCTTAATAGGATGTCAATCGATCACACAACCTAAACCAGATGGTTTTTTAGCATTGACCTACCCTACTCCTGTTTACAAAGCTTTTAATTCATCTTGTAATTATAGTTTTGAAACCAATACTTGGAGTACAACAAAATCTGAAAAAGAGTGTAGTTTTGAGATTCATTATCCCGAAATGAAAGCGACTATTTTCATAAACTACAAGCCGATCACTAACAACCTAGACAACCTGCTTAAAGACGCCCAAAAACTCACCTATGAGCACTTTATTAAAGCAGATGAAATCATCGAACAACCTTATATAGACGAATCCAAAAAAGTATATGGTATGTTTTATGAAGTTGCTGGTGACGCTGCTACAAACGTACAATTTTACGCCACTGACAGTGTCCATAACTTTGTTGTAGCTTCTTTATACTTTTATGCTAAACCAAATTTTGATTCCATACTTCCTGCCACACACTACGTGAAGCAAGACATGAGAAAACTCATGGAGAGTTTAAAATGGAAAGACAACAACTAAAAAGAGCGTTTTTTGATAAATCAAAAAACGCTCTTTTTAGTTGTTGTAAATATTAAATTGCTTCGTCAGTTGCTCCTACCTCCATGTGCTCTACTTTGTAAAGCCCATTAGCAATTTTCTCAACTGTTTTAGTTATCGTTTCTGATGATTGTTTCGCATCATCAAATTCGACAATTGCTTTTTTAGATTCAAAATCCACAGTTGCTTTTTTAACTCCATCTAAACCTGCCAACTTAGTCTCGATCATCTTTGCACATCCTAAAGCACAAGTCATCCCTTCTACCTCAAATTGAGCCGTTTCTAACGCACCTGCTACTTCTTGAGTCGAAACAGTTTCTTGCGCAACCTCTACAGCTGCATCTTCTTTCACCTCTGTTTTACAAGCTGTTAAAAGAATAAGCCCTAAAGCAATAACTGCACTATAATTCTTTAGTTTCATATGATTCCTATTTAATTGATTCAATTACTTTTACAAAAGTACAAAAAAAAGCAACTGATTACCAGTTGCTTTTTCAATCCATTTATATAAAAAATCAATTATTTAAAGTCTGCATCAGAAACTCCTTCATTGATTTTTACTTCAACAGTTTTCATTACCAATTCAAATCCAACATCCATAGTTGTAGTAAAAGGCATTTTGATTCCTTTCACATCTTGATAATCTTTGTAAAAAACCTGCTGAACCATTGTTTGTCCTCCTTGCTCAACAGTTGTAAAAGTAGCAACTTTCAATCCTGTTGCAACATCGTAATAGTTTGTTGCTTTTCCAGTTTTAACAGCATAAGCATCTTTACCTTCAATTGACTCAATTCCCTCCAAAACCAACGTTGCATCATCTCTTTGTGTCAGCTCAGCAAAAGGCACAGCCATAGCTCTCATTTCCGCTAAATCCTCAGCAGGAAACTCTTGCTTTTGTCCTTGCATCATGGCATAACCAGTTGTTGGTGTTACCACTTGCTTTGAAAGTACATTCCCCATCATCGATTGCTCAATTAGAAGCTGCCCTTTATTCGTAATTTTACTTACCATTTCCATCTCCATTCCCTGAATCGAAGCCGTAGCCTTTGTCAACAAAGTATTTACTTTTTTCAAAGCCTCTTCTCCTCCAACCGCTTGGATATACTGATTCAAAACTGTTTTTACTGTAACTCCAGCAGCTACTTCTTTATTTGTTTCAGGTTTTTCGGTAGGATTTCCTAATTTATCGAAATAGTTAATCGGCATATTCAACCCTTCCAATCCTGGTAAAACATCTCCAGCTTTCCCAGCAATAACAACTCTAATATTATCTTTTAGAAAATATTTCTGAGCTGCTTTTTGCACATCTTGAGCCGTTACCGCATTGATATTCTTGATGTAATTTTCATAAAAATCATTAGGTAAACCATGCAACTCCTTATTTAACGCATAACGAGCTATTGTTTCTGGCTTTTGAATTTCCATAACAAAGTTTCCTACATATTTCGCTTTAGCAACCTGCAATTCTTCTGCTGTCACTAATTCTTTACGAATCTTATCTACCTCGTTAAAAAACTCTACAACAGCGCTATCCGTAACAACGTTACGTACCGAAGCAGATGCTTTAAATTTACCTGGATATTTACGTGCACTACCAATTGAAGAATAAGCCCCATAAGTCCATCCATGAGCCTCGCGCAAGTTTAAAAACAAACGACCTTCTCCACCACCTCCAAGAATTTGATTCGCCATAATTGCAGCAAAATAATCCTTGTCAGTCATTTTTAGATCTACAGTATTAACTAAAGCAATCTCAGATTGTACAGCGTTTGACATATCGATAAAATCAATTTCTGTCTGCGATACATTTGCATTCGCCTTATACGTAACTGCATTTCCTTTTCCTTTCTTCCAGCTTCCAAACAACTTATTTACCAGTTTTTCCGTTGACTTATAATCAACATCTCCAACAATAACTAAATAAGCATTTTCAGGAGTAAAAAACTGATTGTAATAATTCTTTACATCTTGAAGTGTTACATTTTGAAGCGTTTCTTCTGTTTCAAATTCTCCTGCAGGATGATCTTTACCAAACAAAACAGCATTCTCTACTCGACGTGCAATTTCAGACACACTCTTATCAGAAGACTTTACCCCCTCAATGGCTTGCGCCTTTACTTTATCAAATTCTTCTTGCGTAAAGATCGTATGTAATGCCCCATCAGACATTAAACTTAAAAGTGTTTCTGAATATTTAGACAAACCTGATGCCATTGCTCCTGAAGACCAAAAACGAACATTTGCTCCTAAGAAATCAATTTCTTCATTAAATTTATCCTTACTCATTGTTTTAGTTCCCGAACCAATCAACTCAGAAGTAATTGACGAAACTCCTGCTTTTGCCCCTTCAGCATACAAAGGAGCATCAATTGTTAGAGTATAAGATACTCTAGGCAATTTATGATTCTCTACAACTAAAACTTTCATTCCATTTTTTAGAACAAAAGAGTGAGGTTTTTCTACATTCACCGTCGGTGCCGGTCCAGCCAACGGTTGTTTTCTTTCTTGTGCTTGCATAGCTGTTAGCGAAAACAACAAACTCGCAGCGATTATATATGTTTTTTTCATTTTAATAGTCTATTGCTAATTATTGTTTTGAATCTTTTTCTGGAATATAGTCCAAGATTAAACGTTGATTTGTATTTAAGTACTTCTTAGCTACTTCACGAATCTCTTCTCTAGTAACCGAGCGATAAATATCAATTTCTGTATTAATCAAATTAATATCACCATACAACAAGTAAAACGACGCTAAGTTTTCAGCCAAACTTTCTAAATTAGCATTACTGTTTACGTACTGATTTTCGAAAGTATTTTGAAGTTTTTGAAAATCACGTTCCGAAATTAATTCTGTTTGCATTTTTACAATTTCTTCGTCAATTTCTTTTAACAAATCATCCATTGTAAAACCTTGCATTGGAATTCCAAAAACAAAATACATTCCGTAATCTTCTTGACTATAATTAAATGAAGCTACTTGCAAAGCCATTTTCTTCTGGTCAACAATTTTCTTATACAATCTAGAACTTTTTCCTCCAGATAAAACCGTAGAAATCATCTCCAAAACACGCGCATCTCTAGTTTTCATTGAAGGCGTTCTATAAGCAGTTACCAACATTGGCAATTGAATGTTTGGATCTTGGTATTCCGCTTTGATTGTTTCCTGGATAGGATCTTCCTCAACTTTTACTTTAGCAGTTTTCTCTCCTTTTTGAATAGGTCCAAAATATTTTGAAATCCACTCCTTAGCTTGACCTTTCTCAAAATCTCCAGCTACAACTAAAACCGCATTATTAGGAATATAAAACTTTTTATTAAATGCTAAAAACTCTTCCAATGTTGCTGCATCTAAATGTTCCATTGATCCAATAGGAGCCCAACGGTATGGGTGCTTAGAAAATAAATTTCTTTTTACTTCAGTAAACAAGTTTCCGTAAGGCTGGTTGTCAACACGCAAACGCTTCTCTTCCTTAACAACCTCATTCTGAGTATCGACTCCGATTTGGTTAATCACCGGATGCATTAATCGTTCAGACTCCATCCATAAAGCTAATTCCAAGTTATTTGAAG
Source organism: Flavobacterium sp. (assembly GCA_030151565.1). Classification (GTDB taxonomy): domain Bacteria; phylum Bacteroidota; class Bacteroidia; order Flavobacteriales; family Flavobacteriaceae; genus Flavobacterium. The sequence continues at coordinate 33,877 of JASLDM010000112.1, forward strand.
GAAACACCTCGTAATAATAAGTACGGTCGTCAGAAGTGTTCGCATTATTATTCCCTCCATTTGCTGTAACTAATTTAAACCAAGCTCCACGCTCTATATTTTCAGTTCCTTCAAATAATAAGTGTTCAAAAAAATGCGCAAACCCCGTACGTTCTGGATTCTCATCTTTAGCCCCTACGTGATACATCACTGAAGTCACAACTACTGGTGCCGATTTGTCTTGATGCAACACCACATGAAGACCATTGTCTAAAGTGTATTCATCAAACTCTACTTTTTGAGCTGAGGCAGTCACTCCAAAAAGTAATGCAGACCCCATAGCTATCAAAGATTTTTTCATGATACTATTTTTTGTAATTTAGGTTATATCAATATTAGTAGCCTAAGGTTATAATTTGTTACAAAAAAATTAAAAATATATTATGTTGATAAAAGACCGTTGCGTATAGAAAATAAATATGTATATTTGCTGACTTTTAATAAACATTAATTTTATTGTTATGTACGCAATCGTAGAGATAGCAGGGCAACAATTCAAAGTAAGCAAAGACCAAAAAGTGTACGTTCATCGTTTGGCTCAAGAAGAAGGAACAACTGTTACTTTTGACAAAGTTCTTTTAATTGACGACAACAACAACATCACTCTAGGCGCCCCAGCTATAGAAGGTGCTTCTGTAGAAGCTAAAATTTTACAACACCTAAAAGGTGACAAAGTAATCGTTTTCAAAAAGAAACGAAGAAAAGGTTACAAAAAGAAAAATGGTCACAGACAATTCTTAACTCAAATTGTAATTGAAGGAATCAATGCAGCTGGAGCTAAGAAGAAAAAAGCGACTAAAAAAGAGGCAGCGGAAGCAGCTGAATAATTAACATTTAAAACGAATACGTCATGGCTCACAAGAAAGGTGTCGGTAGTTCTAAGAACGGTAGAGAATCAGAATCGAAACGTTTAGGCGTTAAGATTTACGGTGGTCAAGCGGCTATTGCTGGAAACATCATCGTTAGACAAAGAGGTTCTAAGCACAATCCAGGAGAAAACGTTTACATGGGTAAAGATCATACTTTACATGCAAAAGTTGATGGAATCGTGAAGTTTGAAAAGAAAAAAGACAACAAGTCTTTCGTTTCTATTCTTCCATTTGAAGCTTAAGAACTTTATTTTTGCCCAAAAGGCGAATAAAAGATATAAAAAAGACGCAATTGCGTCTTTTTTTTGTTAGCTATGTCCCGAAAAACTAAGCTTCTTCGAAATTGCTTACAAAATAACTTTCTAAACGCTCAAAATCAGTTGGTAAAAAAGGTTCAAGAGCACCATCATGAACCAAATACATTTTTTTACACATCCCTTTTAAGGTGTCCAATAAATGGGATGAAACAAAAACAATACACGATTCCGCTAGTACTTTCATATACCTAATCAACTTCAAATTAGATTCTATATCCAACCCATTAAAAGGTTCGTCAAAAATATAAAAAACATATTCCCCTTGCAAAGCTGCATTCAGATAAGCTTTCTTGCGCATACCCGTAGAAAAACCCTTTAAAAGTTGGTCACCGGGAACATCAAAAAAAGAGCCTTTCGCATTACTTGGGTTCAGCCCTAATAACTGAGCATAAAAGGAATTAAATTCAACCGTAGTCAGCTCATCATACAACACAGGCTCCGTAGGACACCAAAATATCCGATTAGAGATCACTTTTTCTCCATCAAATAAAACATGCCCCTCAAACGACTCTAATCCAGAAATGCATTTAAAAAGACTTGTTTTCCCCGCACCATTCTTGCCGACAATACCATAAATTCCCGGACTATTAATTTCTATGGAGAGCCCTCGAAGCACAACTGCTGCACCATACTTCTTTTCAACTATTTCAATATTTAACATTGTAATTCATTTATTTTTTTGAGCGCGCTATAATAAAATAGAGGCATTAATAAAATTGACCCATAAAAAACACCAAAACGAGTTGTTGTATCAGTGAGGATTTAAAAAACATATATTTTAAACACGTAGTATCAACCACAAACAGAATGCTAATAAAAAACCATAAAAGCAGCTGCCATTCCATGAGTAAGAGTAGTACTAAAGCAAGTGGAAAGGCAAACAACATATAATTTAATACATCTGTTTTAATTTGATTATTTAAATACGCAGCACCCCGAAGTTGACTCAAACGCACATGAAGCAGCTCTTCTTTACGAAAGGAAATCAACATAGGCACTAAACTCGTTACCGCAATAGTACCTAATAAAATATTCTCATTCTGATATTTTCTCCCAATAAAAACTAGCATTAAAGATATCGGTAGCATCAAAAAGGCAAAGCTATTTTTTCTAAAAAAAACATGCCACATTGGATTTTCTAAGGAAAAAGGCAGCTTAAATACCCTCCAGGAAATTCGTGGTAAAAAAGGCTCGGCAACTACCGCAACGCTAAACACCATAAACAGCAGCCCGCTTTGATATAGTAAAGACAAAACCAAGTAAGGCAACAGATATATCAAATACTCCAGCATCAGCAAAGCTCTAAACTTAGGAGATTGTTGCAATAAAGAAAGGTCATTGCGCTTTAGATGATACCCAACCACCTCGATAAGCCCCAAATACAACAAAAAAGACAAGTTTTCGAAATCTAAAAATACAAGGTAGAAAAAAGCAAAATAGCCTATAAGAAACAAACCTATAGCAACAGGATCTTTAGCCGGTAAAAATTTACGAAGGCGAATTAAAACTAAAATGTATACCAGATTTATCACAATTTTGAATGTTCAATATAACAAGCACAAAGTACTCATTATATAGCACGCTGTGCTAAAAAAAAGCAGAACAAGTATAAAAAAGAAACTTAAAGCAAGCTAGTTTTTAATCTATCTAAATAGACAAGACTGCAAAGCAAAACTTAACACATTAAAAAACAATGAATTATATTTAATAAATAAAAAAACCAATAATATCTTTGGTTATTAGATTATCTTATTTATTTTTGGTCTAAATAAATTATAACAATATTCTATTATGAAAATCACAAAACTAATCGCGTTAATCGGCTTCATTAGCGTTTTTGCAATGAGTTGTACAAACGATGACAATTCAGATCCAATTTTAAAAGAACAAGATCAAAAAGAATTAGCAGCCAAATTCAAAGCAATAGGAGAATATCAATTTCCACATGCTGGAACTGCAATGCCTTTTACTTTCACGGAAACCACATTTAGTTCAGAAAGTCCAACAGTAGGTCAAGAAGCAAGCATATCTACATTAATTAAGTTATTTCAAAACTCAGAAGGAGTATTTCGAGCAGTTTTGAAAGAAAAAGACGGGAGGTTTTCAGCTTTATTCTTAAGAAATATCAATGACAATAGTATGGAAATAAATATTGATAAGACTTTTGAACAAACGAACTTCAAAACAGAAAAAGAAGCAATAGAAGTGGTTTATCCAAATCCGAAAGCTTCCATGACAAATCACGATTCAGGCCAATTTGGATGGTTAAAAATCTTAAAGAAAACAACCTCAAACGAAGCAATAAATCTACCTGTAAACGGAAAATACGTGTTTGATGCTACTGCAATGGGAGGCGGTGTATACAGCTATACTTTTAATAATGAAAAAGTAACCTTTGACTCAGGTGAGCCATATGAAATGAAAATAGAAAAGTACAATAGCACAAGCAAAAGAATTTTAGCATCAGGTTTGGCAGATAAAACAGGTACATACTACGTCATTCATTTGACTGATATAACGCCTACAAAAGTCAAAATAGGACGAGAAACCAAAGAAACATTACAAGAAGCCGAAGTAGCCTTTAACAGCTCTACAGAATTCAACAAATATTCAGAATACATTAAAGAAGTTGAAGTGCCTACAATAAATTTACCTGTATCAGGAAAATATTCATTTGACGCTACTGCTATGGGTGGAGGAATATACAGTTATACATTTGAAAATGGAATAGTTTCTTTTGACGCAGGAGCCCCATATGATATGAAAGTTTTGAAATATCATAGTGACACACAAAGAATTCTAGCAGAAGGATTAGGTGAAAAAGCAGGCAGCTATTATGTAATTCATTTAAAAGACATTACTCCAACAAAAGTTAAAATTGGAAGAGAAACTAAAGAAACAAAACAGGAGGCTGAAACCGCATTAATAAGCTCAGATGTTTTTAATAAATATTCTGAATATTCAAAATAAAAAAACTACTTATGATATCGAGGATATCAAAAAAAACAACATCCCAATCTTACCAAAAAACTTTATTTTAAATTGTTAGTTTCAAGAAAACCGGTTATTCGTTTGAGTGCCGGTTTTTTTAAATTCATTTACATTTTACCGATGCATTTAGAAAGATTATAAAAAAGCACATATACCTTGATAAATAACTTACTTTTACAAAAAACAATTACGATAAAGCTTTACGAATCATAGTAAACAAAAAACATATTAACTCCTAGATTTTGAATAAAACGAACCCTAAAAACCTACTATTCATAAGTCTTGGATTTATAACAACGAGTATTTATGCTCAAATCGACACTACATATATTGCTCCTTACAAGCAGCAATATGCAGCAAAAATATATTTTGAAAAGAATTTCTTTACATTAAATTACCAAGAAAAAACGGATAAGATACAATCCTTTGAGCCTAATTCCCCTATACTTATCGGCTTAGGGTTTTCATGGAAAAACTCATCTTTAAACTACAGTTATAGTTTTGACTTTATGACTGATAAAACTAAAGGTTATTCAAAATCAAGAAGTTTACAATACCATCACTATGGTGAACACTTTATTCTAGATTTATATGCTCTAAAAAGTCAAGGGTTTTATCAAGAAAACAAAGACACATCAATTGCACTATTTCCTGAATTAAGTACAAGGCTCTACGGGGTATTTGGTCAATATGTCTTCAACCATCAACATTTTTCCTTTGGAGCCGCTTTTAATCAAAACAAAAGACAATTACAATCGGCAGGAAGTTGGCTAATTGGCATAAACGTTTATACCGCTAATATAAATAACGCCCCTGAGAATTATAACACAAAAGCCCAACGAAGTTTTCTCATAGGCCCCAACGGAGGATATGCTTATACGTGGGTTATAAACTCATTTTGGTTTATCTCTGGAACCGCTACTTTTGGATTGAATGGGGTATTTCAAAACCAAGATGAAGAAAAAATGCAAAAAATTACGATCAGCCCTCTAGCGTTTACGCGTTTTTCGGTTGGATATAATGCCGAACAGTGGACCTTAAATTTAACAGCAATAAAAAACAGCTTTTTTACATCAACTAGTGAAAACATCACATACACTATGCACCCTGGAAACATACAATTAAACTTCATTTACAGATTCTCTTTAAAAAAAGAAATCTCCTTTTTAAAAGGAGATTTGAACTTTTCGAGATTCAGAAACAACAATCAAATTGAGTCTAAGAAGACACTTTAATTGTTCTATATAATTCCAAAGCTTTTCCATCAGTTAACATTGAAACAAAATGACAAATATTCATTAAGCGGTCATAAAGACTCTCTGTTTCAATTTGATATTTTTCAGGAAGTAATTTTAAGATTAATGAATCATAGTGCGTTTCTTCTCCATGATAATGATTATTATAAGCTGTACAAAAATGCTCCAAAAGCGTGTGAATGACCTGATAGCCTATAACCTCTTTCTCAATAACTTCTTTACCTTGATACACGTTATTTATGCTCACAGCTATAACATCTTTCATCTGAGCTACAAAACTACATTTCTCCGTTAAAGCATACGGATAATCTCCCGCAAGAATACGAGCTTCATTCTCCACAAATACACGGGTAACATCTTGGATTAAACTTCCAATTGCTAAAGCACGTAAATAACTTACTCTATCTTCTTTAGATGATAATTGCGCATATTTTTGAGAATTGATACTTTTCTGTACAATCTTAATCAAAAATTCAAGAGCATGTTCTTCTGGAATCCAACCTAGATTAATCCCATCTTCAAAATCAATTATTGTATAACAAATATCATCTGCTGCCTCGACTAAATAAGCTAAAGGATGTCTATAAAAAGCCGTTTCAACACGATCTTTCATTAACAACCCCAATTCAGAAGCCACATCAATAAAAGCTTCTTTATCACCTTGAAAAAAGCCATATTTTTTATCACAAACATCTCGTGTCGGTTTTTTAGGTAAACTTTCTTTTGGGTACTTCATAAAAGCGCCTAAAGTAGCATAAGAAATACGTAAACCGCCCTCCATTCCTGGTCGAGATTTCGTTAACAACGAAAAGCCATTTGCATTACCTTCAAAATCGATTAAATCTTGCCATTCCTTGTCCGAAAGCCCTTCACGAAACTCTAGTCCCTTTCCTCTACTAAAGAAGTCTCCAATTGCATTTTCTCCTGAGTGTCCAAATGGAGGATTGCCAATGTCATGTGCTAAAGACGCAGCAGCTACAATAGCTCCAAAATCATTTACAGTATACCCTAAATCCTCAGCGAGATAAGGATACTTTTGAAGTATTTCTGAACCAACTAAACGCCCTAATGATCGGCCAACAACAGAAACCTCTAAACTATGCGTCAGACGTGTATGCACAAAGTCTGTTTTAGACAATGGAATTACCTGAGTTTTATCTTGTAGGCTTCTAAATGCAGAGGAGAATATGATACGATCATAATCTACCTCAAACCCTATACGAGTTTCACTTTCGTCTTTTCTATTTCTTACAAATGTATCACCGTGCTTCTTTAAAGACAGCAATCGTTCCCATTTCATCATATTCTTAACTAATCACTTTAAAAGTGCTTTAAATTATTTATCTGTAGATACCAAAGCCAATTGACTTTGAATAATATTATTTTTTACCGCTTTAAAAAGGTGGTTTTTAGCTTCAGCAAACGTTACATCATAAATCCTTTCAAATGCTCGATATTCTTCAGGATACTTTGCGATCATTTTATCATAATAAGCATCCAGAACATCATTACTAGGAGCTGTATATTCCAAATGCAGTTCAAAACGACGTACCAAAGCTTCATCAATCATTTGAATCTGATTTGTAGCCGCTATTAAAATCGATTTCTGAGGAAAATTATCAATGAGCTGTAAAATAGCATTGACTACCCGCTTCATCTCACTATTGTCTTTATTATCGTAGTCTCGTATCTGTCCAAGTGAATCAAACTCATCAAAAAACAATACAGCGCTTTCATATTGAATTTCCTTAAAAAGTCCTTCTATATTTTTTGCCGTTTCCCCTAATTTTGATGAGACAATTGTAGCTAAATTCACTATGATTAACTTCATATTTAAATGCCTAGCTATTGCCTTAGCAGTCATTGTTTTTCCACAACCTGTCTTTCCAAATAAAAGAATTTTATTCGAAACAGGAAGTTCATACTTTGTCAAGATTTCTCGAAATTGATATTCTTTTAAAAACTGGGCTATTTGATCAGCTACAGTAGGATTAAAAACCACTTCGTCCAAAGTCACTTGACTTCTATCAATATAAAATAAGGCACTCATTACTTATAAATACAATTTCATTATAAACATAAAAACAAATATACTTCTAAAATACGCAGCTCTAAAATAGAGCTACTAAAACTCTATTTCTTTTTTTCTAAACTAAATAATGCGTAAACAAAAAACCACAACCAAAAAGGTCGCGGTTGATTATTTATTCTAGTAAATATTCACTTATTCTTCTCCTGCTAAGAAGAATTTCATAGATTTTTTCGGATAAGCTTCAAGGCTTTTATCACTAGGATTTGCAATCACTGTTTTGATACTGATTTTATCGCCTAGTTTAAAATTTGATTCGGTATATTTATAATCCAATAAATAAGGACCACAAAAATAATTTCCATTCTCGTCTTTCTCAATAATACCTTGAAAAATCCCCTTTTTAGTTTCTTTTGCCATTTTAGGTAATTTTAAGTTGCAAAGATACGAACTACGAAAGTATTTATCTTATAAAAAAACACAAGCTTAGATGCTAAGCTACTTTATTCTAATAAAGATCCGTATTAATTACTAAGTTATCTGTTTACAACAATTCCCTTTGGATCATATCCATATTTATTCATTCCTATTGTTCCTCCTGCGAAAAGCAAATACAGGAAAAATATAAAATTGATTGAAGGAATTAGTATCAATAACGCAAACCAGCCTGAAAGATTTACATCATGCAAACGCTTAATAACTTGTATTCCGTAAAAAAACAAAAAAACTGCACATAAAACGTACCCCATGGAAAACTCTGTTTTCGCTTGGATTATTGTTAGCCCTGGAAATAATAAAAAAATAGCTAAGAATAAAGATCTCCAGAAAAAAGTAGATCGACTAATACGCCCTGAAGGCTTCCAGAATATACTATATCGTTTTTGCTTCGGCTGACTATTTTGAGCATTAGTTGAGGACTCAGAACTCTGTTGCTGATTTTTAAAATTATAAAAAACTTTATTTTCTAGTACTAGCTCTTTACGCACCGATCTCGAAGTATTGGTATTTGTAGCTATCAACGTAGCCTTAAAATAAGGTTCATTATAATTATTAATCTTCAATCTAGCATTATTTCTCGAGGATACATCTAGATTAAATGGTTGTAAAACTACATGATCTGCATGAGATATGTTCCAAGAAAACTCTAATTCATCTCCACTATAAAACAACAATTGATCTACTTGAAAAGAAAATATAACTGGATCTTCGCGGTCATAATATTCTCGTGAACTTTGCTCAGATGTTCTTCGCTGCACACGGTCATATTCATTACGACTATTTACATCCGACAATACTTCGTAAGCCTGTTGTATTTGTTTAAATAAATTTTCAAAATAAGGGTCACCCCCATTCACATCTGGATGAAATTTTTTAGACAGCTTTCGATACGCTTTCTTAATCTCATCAGAAGTAGCTGTAGATTCAACCCCTAAAACTTGATAATAATTCATTAAAAAAAGGTGTTTTCAGTATAAGAAAATCCCATACTGAAAACATTTTATATATTAAGCACCACACATTTCACAATCTTCATCTTCTGAAGACAATTGAGCACGCTGCATCATTTCTCTATATTCACTTACACTGATTTCTTCAACAGCTACGGGTTTCGGTTTCGCTATATTTGCAACTGGAATATTTTCATTTTTCTTCTCATTATTTACAGTAAACTTAATAGCATCAACTGCTGATTTAGTTCTCAAATAATACATTCCAGTTTTTAACCCAGATTTCCAAGCATAAAAATGCATCGAAGTTAATTTAGCATAAGTCGCCCCCTCCATAAACAAGTTTAACGATTGAGATTGATCAATAAAATATCCACGTTCACGTGACATATCAATAATATCTTTCATACTCAACTCCCAAACAGTCTTATACAAATCTCTAATTTCTTGCGGCAAATATCCAATATGTTGAATTGATCCATTAGCTCGCATTATCTCTTGTTTTAGGTCCTCATTCCACAATCCTAAATTCACTAAATCATTCAACAAATGCTTATTTACTACGATAAATTCCCCTGAAAGAACTCTACGTGTATAAATGTTTGACGTATAAGGTTCAAATGCCTCATTATTCCCTAGAATCTGTGATGTAGAAGCAGTCGGCATAGGTGCTAGTAAAAGTGAATTTCGCACACCGTGCTCCATCACTTGTTTACGCAAAGATGCCCAATCCCATCTTCCACTTAGCTCTTGATCCTCGATTCCCCAAAGATTAAATTGAAATTGCCCCTTAGATATCGGAGATCCTTCAAAAGTAGAATACGCTCCTTCTTCTTTAGCCATTTCTAAAGAGGTTGTTACCGCAGCGAAATAAATTGTTTCGAAAATCTCTTGATTTAACTGCTTTGCTTGCGGACTTGTAAAAGGCAAGCGCATCAAAATAAAAGCATCCGCCAATCCTTGGACTCCTAATCCAACTGGGCGGTGACGCATATTAGAGTTTTCTGCTTCTTGAACAGGATAGTAATTACGATCAATTACTTTATTTAAATTTCGCGTAATACGTTTCGTTACATCAAATAAGAACTCGTGGTTAAATACACCATTCTCCACGAACATCGGTAATGAAATTGACGCTAAATTACAAACAGCTACTTCATCTGGTGCTGTGTATTCCATTATCTCAGTACACAAGTTCGAAGAGCGAATTGTACCTAAGTTCTTTTGGTTTGATTTAATATTAGCCGCATCCTTATACAACATATATGGAGTTCCTGTTTCGATTTGAGCATCTAAAATACGCTCCCATAAGTCACGTGCTTTAATTGTTCTACGCCCCTTATTTGCCGCTTCATAAGACAAATATAATGCTTCAAATTCAGCACCGTACACATCGCATAAACCAGGACATTCGTTAGGGCACATCAATGTCCATAATCCATCCTCTTCCACGCGTTTCATAAACAAATCGTTGATCCAAAGCGCTAAGAACAAATCACGTGCACGCATTTCTTCTTTACCGTGATTTTTACGAAGCTCAATGAAGTCGTAAATATCAGCATGCCAAGGTTCTAAATAAATCGCAAAGCTTCCTTTTCGCTTTCCTCCTCCTTGATCCACATAACGTGCCGTATCATTAAAAACACGTAACATTGGCACAATTCCATTCGAAGTACCATTCGTACCACGTATATAAGATCCCGTAGCTCTGATATTATGTATAGATAACCCAATTCCTCCAGCAGACTGAGAAATACGAGCGGTTTGTTTCAACGTATCATAAATACCATCTATACTATCATCCTGCATTGTTAATAAAAAACAAGAGGACATTTGTGGTTTTGGTGTCCCAGAGTTAAAAAGAGTCGGCGTAGCATGTGTAAAATACTTCTTAGACATTAACTCGTAGGTTTCAATAGCCGAATCTATATCATTTAGATGAATTCCAACGGCAACACGCATAAGCATATGCTGAGGACGCTCTACGATCATTCCATTGATACGCAAAAGATAAGAACGCTCTAATGTTTTAAATCCAAAAAAGTCATAATTAAAATCGCGTTGATAAATAATAGTAGAATCCAATCGTTCCGCATTTTCCATAATTACTGCATATACATCATCAGCAATTAATGGAGCCTCCAAGCTCGTTCTCGGATTTACATAACGATATAAATCTTCAACAGTTTCAGAAAAAGATTTTTTGGTATTTTTATGTAAGTTTGAAACAGCTATTCGCGCAGCTAACAAAGCATAATCGGGGTGAGATACCGTCATTGAAGCTGCAGTCTCTGCTGCTAAATTATCAAGTTCAGAAGTTGTTACTCCGTCATAAAGCCCTTCAATAACACGCATAGCAACCTTTACAGGATCTACAAGTTCATTCAATTCATAACACAAAATCCTAATCCTGTCTGTAATTTTATCAAACATGACTGGTTCGCGTCTTCCATCTCTTTTTACTACAAACATCTATACTATCTTTACTATACCTCCTTAAGTCGAGGATATTATTTATTATTTTATTTAAAAATCAGCGTCAAAGCTAATTTTATTTGAATCTTCATCTTTATTCATCACACCAGATTTTTGGTATTCAGAAACACGCTTTTCAAAAAAGTTTGTTTTCCCTTGCAAGGAAATCATATCCATAAAATCAAAAGGATTCGTTGCATTGTATTCTTTTTCACATCCAAGCTCAACCAATAGTCGATCAGTAACAAACTCTAAATATTGAGTCATTAATACAGCATTCATTCCTATCAAACTTACAGGAAGTGATTCTGTAATAAATTCACGTTCAATATCAAGTGCATTCACTAAAATCTCACGAATACGAGTTTTAGGTACTTTGTTTATTAAATGATGATTATGCAAATGCACTGCAAAATCACAATGAACCCCCTCATCTCTAGAAATTAACTCATTTGAAAAAGTTAATCCTGGCATAAGCCCACGTTTTTTCAACCAAAAAATAGAACAAAAAGACCCTGAAAAGAAAATTCCTTCTACAGCAGCAAAAGCGATTAAACGTTCCGCAAAAGAATCAGACTCAATCCATTTCAATGCCCAATCTGCTTTTTTCTTAATTGCAGGAAAAACATCAATTGCCTTAAACAATCTATCTTTTTCCTCTTCATTTTTCACATAAGTATCAATTAACAAAGAATAAGTCTCGCTATGAATATTTTCCATCATAATCTGAAAGCCGTAGAAAAACTTAGCTTCCGGATACTGAACTTCATTTACAAAATTCTCCGCCAAATTCTCATTTACAATTCCGTCAGAAGCAGCGAAAAAAGCTAAAATATGTTTAATAAAATAGCGCTCATCTTCATTCAATTTATTATTCCAATCAGATAAGTCTTGGTGCAAATCAATTTCTTCTGCAGTCCAAAAACTTGCCTCCATTTTCTTATACCAATCCCAAATATCATGGTGTTTGATAGGAAAAATAACAAAACGATTTTTATTTTCTGTAAGTATTGGTTCTTGCATAGACATAGTTCACTGGAATATAAAGAGTTAATTTTTT
>JASLDM010000134.1 GCA_030151565.1 Flavobacterium sp.
AGGAATGCTTACGGGCTATGAATTAGACGTTATGAGAGATGTGGCTGATCTTTCAAATGAAGACGACGTTGAGTTGAAAGAATTCAAAGACGAAATAGAAAGTTGGGTAATTGATGAATTTGCAAAAATTGGATTAGACACTGCTAGAAGTGTACTAAAACAAAATGTAGAAGATTTGGTTAGAAGAACGGATCTTGAGGAAGAAACGATTCTTGAAGTGGTACGCATTCTAAAAGAAGAGTTCGAAGACTAATGACTACACAGTAACAACACAACGCATTAAAATACACTAAAAAGATAATATGTCTGAAGAAAGAGCAATAAGAATAAATAAAGTTTTAAGGGAATTAAATATTTCTCTCGATAGAGCCGTGGACTTTTTGAAAGGCAAAGGATTTGAAATTGAAGCAAGTCCAAATGCTAAAATTTCTAAAGAAGAATTCGGTATCTTGTGCAAGCAATTTTCGGCTGATAAAGGGAAGAAGGAAGCTTCTATTGAAGTTAGTGAAGAGAAGAAAAAAGAGAAAGAAGCTCTAAAATTAGAGCGTGAGAAAGAGCTAGAAGAAAAACGCAAGCAAGAGGAAGCACGTATTAAACGTGAGCAGGAAATTATAAGAGCTAAAGCTGAAGAAATTGCAGCTATTAAGCCTGTTGGTAAGATTGATCTTGAACCTAAAAAAACTAAAACTTCTTCAGACGATGTTAAAGTAGTGAAAGATAGCAAAGAAGCCAAAGTGACCGAAGTGAAGACTCCAGAGGTTAAAGCTCCTGAAGTAAAGAAAGCAGAAGTTAATGTGGAAGCTGTCAAGGAAGTTGTAGTAAAAGAAACGCCTGAGGTGGAAAAAGATATTAAAGCAACGGTTAAGAAAACGACACAGCCAAAGGTAACTGAACCTAAGCTTAAAGAAGGACCGGCTAAAGAAAAACAGCAAAAGACAGATGTTGCAGCTGTTAAATCTGAAAAAGCAGAACAAGCACCTGTGAACAAAGAAGAAAATAAAGAGGAGCCTAAATTGGGCGATGAAGTTATTAAAACGAATTACCAAAAGCTTTCTGGAACGACTTTTACAGGGAAGACAATTGATTTAACTCAATTTGACAAACCTAAAAAGAAAAAAGAGGATCCAAAAAAGGCTGCTGCGCCTAAAGGAGGAGCTGCTGCTGCGCGTAATAAACGTAAACGAATTCAGCCAAAACCAGGTACTGGAGCTACTACAGGTACAGGAACAGGAACTCAATCAGGAGGAACTCAAAATCGTGGAGGAGCAAATAATGCTAACAATCGCGGTGGAAATAATAAATTTGGAGGAAGAAACCAAAGAGGAAACAGAAATACAGCCCCTGTTGTAAAAGCTGAACCTACTGAGGAAGAAGTGAAAAACCAAATTAAAGAAACGCTAGAGCGTCTTCAAGGTAAAGGGAACAGATCTAAAGCTGCAAAATACCGTAGAGATAAGAGAGATGTTCACCGTAAAAAAACTGATGAAGAACAAAGAGCTTTAGAAGAAGGTAGTAAAACTTTAAAGGTTACGGAATTCGTAACTGTAGGAGAGGTAGCTACTATGATGGATGTGCCAATTACTAAAGTTATTGGAACATGTATGTCTTTAGGAATCATGGTTACCATGAATCAACGATTAGATGCTGAAACTTTGACAATTGTTGCTGATGAATTCGGATATGAGGTAGACTTTACTACTGCAGATATTGAAGAAGCGATTGAAGAAGTAGCGGATAGAGAAGAGGATCTTTTACCAAGAGCTCCGATTGTTACTGTAATGGGACACGTGGATCACGGTAAAACATCTTTACTAGATTATGTTCGTAAAGCTAACGTAATTGCTGGTGAGTCAGGAGGTATTACACAACATATCGGTGCGTATGGGGTAACGTTGGAAGGTGGTCAAAAAATCACGTTCTTGGATACTCCTGGTCACGAGGCCTTTACGGCAATGCGTGCTCGTGGTGCCCAAGTTACAGATATCGTAATTATTGTAATTGCTGCGGATGATGATATCATGCCACAAACAAAAGAGGCTATTAGTCACGCTCAAGCAGCTGGAGTACCTTTAATTTTTGCAATTAATAAAGTGGATAAGCCAACGGCTAATCCAGAAAAAATTAAAGAAAAATTAGCAGCAATGAACTTGTTGGTAGAAGAGTGGGGTGGTACTTATCAATCTCAAGATATTTCTGCGAAACAAGGTATTGGAATGAAAGAATTGCTTGAGAAAGTACTTCTTGAAGCTGAAATGTTAGATTTGAAAGCTAATCCAAACAAACTTGCTGTAGGGACTGTTGTTGAAGCATTCTTAGACAAAGGTAGAGGATATGTATCTACTGTTTTAGTACAATCAGGTACTTTAAAAGTTGGAGATTATCTATTAGCGGGACGTAACCACGGTAAAGTTCGTGCTATGCATGATGAGCGTGGTAATTCAGTAAAAGAAGCTGGACCTTCAAGACCAATTTCTGTATTAGGTTTAGATGGAGCACCGACTGCTGGTGATAAATTCAATGTGTTTGAAGAAGAGAAAGAGGCAAAACAAATTGCTGCAAAACGTACTCAATTAGTTCGTGAGCAGTCTGTACGTGCGCAACGTCATATTACATTGGCAGAGATTGGACGTCGTATTGCTTTAGGAGACTTTAAAGAGTTGAACATTATCTTAAAAGGAGACGTGGATGGTTCTGTTGAGGCATTATCGGATTCATTCTCTAAATTATCTACTGAAGAAATTCAAATCAATATCATTCATAAAGGTGTTGGAGCGATTACAGAATCTGACGTATTGTTAGCTTCTGCTTCTGATGCAATTATTATCGGATTTAACGTTCGTCCTATGGCTTCTGCTAAACAATTAGCTGATAAGGAAGAAATCGATATCCGTAACTACTCAATCATCTATGATGCAATTGATGACTTGAAAGATGCAATGGAAGGTATGTTGTCTCCAGAGATGAAAGAAGAAGTTACAGGAAGTGCTGAAATTCGTGAGTTGTTCAAAATTTCTAAAGTTGGAACAATTGCAGGATGTATGGTTACCGATGGTAAGATCTTCCGTTCTTCAAGAATCCGCTTAATCCGTGAAGGTGTCGTTATTTACACTGGGGAATTAACTGCTCTTAGAAGATTTAAAGATGATGTTAAAGAGGTTTCTAAAGGATATGATTGTGGTATTCAAATCAAGAACTACAATGATATTAAAGAGCTTGATGTAATTGAAGCTTTCCAAGAAGTAGAGGTTAAAAAGAAATTAAAGTAAATTTAATATACTAAAAAAGGGTTGTCTTACTAAGACAACCCTTTTTTTATGCTGTATGTTTTGTACTTTTAAATTGGTATCGAACCAAATGCGTTTAGGTTTTAAAAATTAAGCCAACTACTGTTGTTCGAGCTCTTTAATTCGGTCAAAAATATATTCAGACTCATAGCCTTTGCGATACAGGTATGCGATAACTTTTTCCTTTTTTGAAGCTGGATTTTTAGCGCTTGTAGTGTTCCATTTTTGCGCACTAATGCGGTTAAAGGTATCGAAGTACAAATCATCCGGAAGTTCCTCAAGTGCTTTTTTAATTAGGTAAGGCGATATTTTTTTATAAGTTAGATCGGCTGTAATTCTATTTTTTCCCCAGCCGCTCATCCTGTGTTTACCTCTTGCAAAGCTTTTTGCGAAACGTTCTTCGTTGAGGAAGTTCTCTTGTATGAGATGCACTAAAATAGCGTCGTGCTGGGCTGTAGATACGCCTATTTGATATAGCTTGTTGATTACTTCGGTGTGGCAACGATCTTGGTAGCTACAGTAGTATTCAAGTTTTGCAATAGCTTGTTCTGGTGTGAGAAATTTTTTTTCAGGTTCTTCCAATTGTTAGCTCTTTAAAAATTTATTAGCTCTTAGTATTGCTTTTTTATTTTTGTAATCAATCCATTTTTGACCGCGTAAGCGACGCATGAAGATGTCGTAATGACGCATAACAGTGATGTTATAAACTGCGCGGAGTAAATTTAGTGGTTTTTTGGGTAAAGCGCGTAAGCTCATCGAAAAACTTGGGGTAAGATATTTCATATAATGCCAATATCCCTCGGGCATGTACAGTGTTTCTCCGTGGTTTAGGGTTCCTATGTATCCTTGTGCTTTTTGCAATGCGGGCCATTTGGTAAAATCGGGATTGTCAAAATCGATGTCTTCACGAGCAATTAGGGAATGGGGTACTTTGTATAAAAAAGGGGTTTGGTTTGGGGCAAATAGCATGCATTGCTTGCTACCGTGAAAATGAAAGTGAAAAATGTTGGCATAATCAATATCAAAGTGCATAAAGACTTTTGCATTTGTTCCGCCAAAAAACAACATCGGCAATTGTTTGAGGAGCTTGATGCCCATCTTGGGCCATTTAAAGTCCTTTTGCAGGCGGGGTACTTCCTTCATTATGTTGTACAAGAAAATGCGGTAGTTGGTAGGTTTGCTTTCGAGCAAATCGATGTAATCGGCCATTTTCATTGCTGCATGTGCTTCGTTGAAGCTGTCTTTGTGAGAAACGGGTCTGTCGTCGTAAAGCGGAACGATTTTGTCTCCTGCCACTTCTTTAATATAGTTTAAATGCCATTTTTCATAGGCAGGCCAATCAGCTGTGAGTTGTTCGATGATGACTGGCTTTTGTTTTTTAAAGTATTTTTCTACAAAATCTTTTTCGGAAAGTACAGCCACTCGATCTATTTGTGTAAGGTTTAATTTTGACATAAAAAAAAACTTTGTGAATCCTAATGTGTCGGGACTCACAAAGTTAACAAAGCTTTTTTAATCAAAAAAAAGAATTTACTGCTTTGGTATGCGGATTATTTCTTTTTAGAATATTCTACGTTTTTCTCAATTTTATGTTCTGGTCTTGTCCATTTCGGTTTTTCACCTAGCGGCTTTAGGGCAGAATCTGCTGCTTCAACCGTTTTGGGTTGTGAGATTTTAGTAAAAGGTTTTTGTGGTAATAAGCCTAATGACTCAAACATTTTCATATCCTCATCAACATCAGGGTTTGGTGTTGTAAGTAACTTATCTCCTGCGAATATCGAGTTTGCACCTGCAAAGAAACACATGGCTTGGCCTTCGCGACTCATTTGTGTTCGGCCTGCAGAAAGGCGTACTTGCGTCTCCGGCATCACAATTCGTGTAGTGGCTACCATGCGAATCATTTCCCATATTTCTACAGGTAATTCTTGTTCCATAGGTGTT
>JASLDM010000138.1 GCA_030151565.1 Flavobacterium sp.
ACCAACTACAAGTAAAACAACCAACGATGCTTTGGCAAGTTTAATCAATGGACCTGTAAGTAAAGGAGAGCAAGGTGGGCAAGGTAATGATCAGGAAGGTGGTGATGCTGGGAAAATTACGGGAGATATTTATGCCAACAGCACTTATGGTAGTGGGCGTGGCGAAGGAGCAGGAAATGGTGCAAGTTGGGGGTTAAATGGTCGAGCATTAGCAAGTCGCGGACAAGTGGTTCCTGATTGTAATGAGCAAGGAACTGTTGTGCTTCAAATTCGCGTAGACCGCAACGGACGCGTGATTGCGGCAAACCATACTCGTGGTACTACCAATTCTGCCAAATGTCTTACAGACGCAGCCATTGCTACAGCCAAAACGTTCCGCTGGAAACCCGACACAAAAGCCCCAGAGGTGCAAGTAGGGTTTATCGTAATTAACTTTAGAGTTGGAGCGTAATCGTATCTTTTATTTTTTGCAATTATGACGTATCAAGAAACTTTGGATTGGATGTTTGTACAACTTCCAATGTATCAAAGTCAAGGCGCTAGTGCCTATAAAAAAGATTTAACAAATACCCATTTATTGATTGAACACTTAGAGCAACCTCAGTTGGCTTTTCCGTGTATTCACATAGCGGGTACAAATGGAAAAGGATCTACTTCATCGATGATTGCTTCTATTTTGCAGGAAGCAGGGTATAAGGTGGGGCTGTATACTTCGCCTCATTTAAAAGATTTTAGAGAACGTATTAAATGTAACGGGCAGGAGATTTCAGAATCTTTTGTGTGTGACTTTATAGCGGACAATAAACCTTTTTTTGAAGCAAGTGCACTTAGTTTCTTTGAGATGACTGTGGGTATGGCTTTTTCTTATTTTAAACAAGAGCAGGTGGATATTGCGGTTATCGAAGTTGGAATGGGGGGGCGTTTGGATTCTACCAACGTCATCACGCCTTTGGTATCGGTAATTACCAACATCGGTAAAGACCATACAGCATTCTTAGGGGAGCATCTGGCGGATATTGCTATGGAAAAAGCAGGTATCATTAAACGTGGTGTTCCAGTGGTAATTGGAGAATATACAGCAGAAACCAAACCGGTGTTTGAGGCGAAGGCTATCCAGGAGCAGGCACCTATTTATTTTGCGTCAGAAACTTTTGCAGACAATACCTTGGTGTCCGATTTGCAAGGAGTTTACCAAGCTAAGAATATTCGCACCGTTCGTCAGGCTATTGCGTTGTTGCGAACGCATTTTGACATCTCAGCACAGCAAGAAGAAACAGGGTTGTTGCGTGTGGTAAAAAACACCAAGCTTTTAGGACGATGGCAAATACTTCAGCAAGAACCTAAAGTAATTGCAGACACGGCACATAATGAGCACGGTTTAAAAATAGTATTGGAGCAATTGTCCAAAGAAACCTTTGAACAACTTTATATTGTTTTGGGAGTGGTAAGTGATAAGGATTTGTCTAGTATTTTGCCTTTGTTTCCAAAAGAAGCAAAATATTTTTTTGCAAAACCAGATGTGATGCGTGGACTAGAAGCGTCGATTTTGGAGGCTAAAGCAAGCGAATATGGTTTGAAAGGAGTGGTTGTTGGTTCAATTTCAGAAGCTTATGAAAAAGCTTTGGAAGTCGCAACCCCAAAGGATTTGATCTATGTTGGCGGTAGTACTTTTGTCGTTGCAGAAATTTTATAAAAAAATATCAAATAAAGCTTGCATAATCAAAAATCAGTTGTATTTTTGCACCCGTAATCAAGTAAAGGTTACCACGTTCATAAGATATTTAAAAAGGGCGATTAGCTCAGTTGGTTCAGAGCATCTCGTTTACACCGAGAGGGTCGGGGGTTCGAATCCCTCATCGCCCACACCTTTTTAAAAAAGAAACTTTATACTTGATTTTATATTAAGTGTTCAGGGCGATTAGCTCAGTTGGTTCAGAGCATCTCGTTTACACCGAGAGGGTCGGGGGTTCGAATCCCTCATCGCCCACAAGATTTTTTAAAAATAAAACCTATACTTGATTTATATTAAGTGTTCAGGGCGATTAGCTCAGTTGGTTCAGAGCATCTCGTTTACACCGAGAGGGTCGGGGGTTCGAATCCCTCATCGCCCACTACTTCTCAAAACCTGTGATTTTACAATCACAGGCTTTTTTGTTTTTACTACTTTCCTTTGTGTTTGGTTTGGCTTCTAATTGCTGCGTTTACTAGGGTAATCTTTACTGTTGCATTTGTTTAAAATCTCTTAACTAGGGCGTACGTGTCGTGTGTCATTTCGAATTTCTTTCAGCTCTATGCTTCATCCATTAAGTGATGATACCATACTGCGAATGTAGGATCAGGTACAAAAGTTGAGGGGTAGTAAGGTGTCTACTTTGTTTATGATTTGGTTTTGTATGGTACTTGTTCGGGGCTTGTTCGAGACAAGTACCACAGACGCTCGGAAATCGGCTTTTTTTCGGTAGGTGTGTGGTGCGAATGTGGTGGTTGTCTGGTAGTAGGTGCGTATAAGCTAGTATTGATGCGGGTTTGAGGTGGGTGAAATGGTTCAATATGTTAGAGAATGGTGTACAGGTTTTGACTTTTTTGGGAAGGTAAAATGCAGTTGGATGTTTTAAGAGGTGCTGGTATTTTTTGTTGCTTTTTTAATGAGTTCCTGTGTTGGGAGTGGTTTTTTATAGGTTTAAAAGTTGTTTTAGAGCAATTTAAAGAGAGATTGTGTTGTTTTGA
This sequence comes from Flavobacterium sp., assembly GCA_030151565.1. Classification (GTDB taxonomy): domain Bacteria; phylum Bacteroidota; class Bacteroidia; order Flavobacteriales; family Flavobacteriaceae; genus Flavobacterium. The sequence goes on from JASLDM010000138.1 coordinate 2,728, forward strand.
GGAGTTGGTTGGCTGGGTGTAGATTTGGTTTCTTAAAACAAGTTTATGTTGTAAACGCGTGATGGGATGAGGGTTTTTGCTGGAAATCTAGATTCGTTTTCGCTTGTGTGCTTGGCTTTTTATCAGTAATTTTAAGCTGTTGGAAAACTTTATGGATTTTATAAAGAGTTGCGGCAACACTTAATTAACGATAGTACAAAAAGATTTTATATGTATAGTAATTCACAAAAAGTATTAGACGATACCAATACAAATACGGTATTTATGGTTTGGAATTTTAAGCAGGGTATCGTGGTTGACGAAGCTTTTAAAGAGCTTTGTACACGGGTGATAAACCTGAATAACTCTGCGGCTATTCGATTTCCAAATTCACAAACCAGTGTGGTGATGGGGATTGGGTTTAATGCTTGGCATAAATTAGGGTTATCACAACCGTTGCCTAAGGAATTTGAAGCGTTTGAGGCTATTGTAGGGGAGAAACATACGGCGGTGGCTACTCCAGGCGATTTGCATTTTCACGTACGTGCTCGTGAGAATAGTTATGCAATTGATGCGGCTACCAGTTTGGCTGCTATTTTGCAAGATGTAGCAGACTGTGTTGAGGAAGTACACGGCTTTCGATATTGGGATGGCCGCAGTATCTTGGGGTTTGTAGATGGAACGGAGAATCCACAAGGCGAGGAGCGTGCCTTTTTTGGACTGATTGGTGATGAGGATCCTGCATTTAAAGGGGGTAGTTATTTGTTTGTTCAAAAATACTTACACGATATGACGGCTTGGCGCGGTATGTCTGTAGCGGAGCAAGAAAAGGTAATCGGGCGATCTAAGGCAGATGATATTGAGATGTCTGATGCGGTAAAACCAACCAACTCGCATTCGGCTTTGGCTAATGTAGGCGATGATTTAAAAATTGTGCGTGATAATATGCCGTTTGGAAAGGTGGGAACAAATGAAATGGGGACTTACTTTATTTCGTATTCAAGTTCGTTTGAAACGGTAAAGAAAATGTTGACCAATATGTTTGTTGGTGATCCAGTAGGTAATTATGATCGTATTTTGGACTTTAGTACAGCGCAAACGGGATCTTTGTTTTTTGTTCCTACTATTGCAATGCTTGAGGAATTTGCAGAGTAGTTTTGCTTTTACATTGATATACGGCGTGTTACGGAATGTTTTCTGTGTTTGGGATGTTTTTGGCATCTAAACGAGGTCAAGGATGCAAGTGCTTTGTGTTTGGTGCGTTTGAGGTTTAAATAATTCACTATGAGGACGAAGCAAAATAGTGTTTCTTTTTTATAAAAAAATGTTTGTATAAATCGAAAAAGCAACTTAAATTTGCACCACTGAAAAACGAAATAGACGGTGTTTCTGTTTGCAAGTTTGGAAGTACTCAAGCCTTATGCGTAAGCATTGCGTTTAAGGGCGATTAGCTCAGTTGGTTCAGAGCATCTCGTTTACACCGAGAGGGTCGGGGGTTCGAATCCCTCATCGCCCACGAAAGTAACGTCTTTTAGATTATTCTAAAAGGCGTTTTTTGTTTTAATTACCTGCTGTGGAGTGGTTTTAGTGTAAAATGTTTAGGTGGCTTCTTCTCGTTTTACCGAAATAAAAATTATCTTTGTAGCTTAATAAATTTAAAAGAAATGACATTAAATCAGATTCTAACTCCACAAATCGAAAAGGCGATACAAGATTTGTATCAAGTAACTGTTGATAAAGTTGAATATCAAGCGACTAGAAAAGAGTTTGAAGGAGATATTACGGTAGTTATCTTTCCTTTTTTAAAACAAATTAAAGGGAATCCAGTAGAGATTGGAACCAAAATAGGAGACTATTTGGTTGCGAATACTACGGTAATTGATCGGTTTAATGTTGTTAAAGGATTTTTAAACCTTGTGGTTGCTGATGCGTATTATTTAGACTTCTTTGGAAGCATCCGCAACGAAGCGCACTTTGGTTTTCAAACTCCAACAGAAAATGAGCAAGCGGTATTGGTAGAGTATTCTTCTCCAAATACCAACAAGCCTCTTCACTTAGGACACGTTAGAAACAACCTTTTAGGTTTTTCTGTGGCTGAAATCTTAAAAGCTTCTGGTAAAAAAGTATATAAAACACAGATCATCAATGATCGTGGTATTCATATTTGTAAGTCGATGTTGGCTTGGCAAAAGTTTGGAAACGGACAAACGCCAGAGTCTACGGGCTTAAAGGGCGATAAATTGGTAGGAAACTTCTATGTTGCTTTTGACAAAGCTTACAAAGAAGAAATTCAAACCTTGATGGCTGCTGGTAAAACAGAAGATGAGGCTAAAAAGGAAGCGCCAATTATGCAAGAAGCCAAACAAATGTTGTTGGATTGGGAAGCGGGTAAACCAGAAGTGATTGAACTTTGGAAAACGATGAACCAATGGGTTTATGACGGTTTTGCTACGAGCTATAAAAACTTAGGGGTTGACTTTGATAAAAACTACTATGAAAGCGAAACCTATTTGTTGGGGAAAGATGTAGTAGAGCAAGGTTTGGCGCAAGGAGTTTTTTATAAAAAAGAAGACGGATCTGTTTGGATTGACTTGACAGAAGAAGGATTAGACGAGAAGTTGGTTTTGCGTGGCGACGGTACATCGGTGTATATTACTCAAGATATCGGTACGGCAATTCAGCGTGTTAAAGATTTCTCTGATGTAGGAGGAATGGTTTATACCGTTGGTAATGAGCAAGACTACCACTTTAAAGTGTTGTTTTTAATCTTGAAGAAATTAGGTTTTGACTGGGCAGCTAGTTTGTTCCATTTGTCTTACGGTATGGTTGATTTACCTTCAGGTAAAATGAAAAGCCGTGAAGGAACTGTGGTTGATGCAGATGATTTAATGATGGAGATGACTGCTACGGCTCAACAGATTTCGGAGGAGTTAGGTAAATTAGATGGCTACTCAGACGAGGAAAAAGCGGTTTTATACAATACGATTGGAATGGGGGCTTTGAAATACTATATCTTAAAAGTAGATCCAAAGAAACGTATTTTATTCAATCCGGAAGAGTCTGTTGACTTTGCTGGAAATACGGGACCTTTTATTCAATATACGTATGCGCGTATCCAATCAATTTTAAGAAAAGCAACGTTTGATTACACAGCAGCTGTAACGGGTATTGCGCTTCATCCAAAAGAAAAAGAGCTGTTGAAAATTGTAGACCTGTTTCCAGAAGTGATTCAGAATGCAGCACGTACACATAGCCCAGCTTTGATTGCTAATTACACGTATGATTTGGTGCGCGAGTACAACTCTTTTTACCAATCTGTGCCAATTTTAGCAGAAGAGGATGCTACTCTTAAAATTTTCCGTGTTCAGTTATCTCAAAAAGTAGGTTGTATCATCAAAGATGCCTTTTCGTTATTGGGTATTGAGGTGCCAAACCGTATGTAATTATATATTTTAGTGAAAATATCAAAATCGTATATCTTTCAGTCATTTGCCATTTTAATAATGGCAAGTGGCTTTTTTTTGTTTTTTAAAACCTATTTGCCTAAAAAGATTTTTTCGGAAAGTACGGTTAACAATCAGCACGTTGTCGTGGATAGCTTGATGCTTGAAGCGCTACAGCAACAAGATTCGTTAAAAAACAGCACGGCAAATGCTAAGGAAAATGACTCTTTGTCTCAAAGCAAAGAAGTTGTTTCTACAGAGCCGGCAAACACTTTTAAAGGGATGGTTTATCTGGATCCCTTTTTCGAAAAAATATACCAATTAGAACAACAGCGTACAGGCAAGGTTCGAATTGCTTATTTTGGAGATTCGATGACCGATGGAGATTTAATCGTTCAAGATTTACGACGCAATTACCAAACGAATTACGGTGGGTCGGGTGTTGGTTTTGTGCCAATCACTTCAGAGTCTGCAAAATCCAGAGGTTCTATCGTACACCGTTATTCCACCAATTGGAAAACGCAATCGTATCTAAATGTCAAGCGTCCATTGAAGCCATTTGGAGTAAGCGGTCAGGTTTTCTTTGCCAATGATACCGTGCGTCCAACGTGGATTAGTTTCCAAGCGGGACAAACGTCTAATGTGGCCCAGTTGAATCAACCTGTATTGTATTACGGAGCTTCTAACAATACCCGTGGAACCGTTAGTTGGATTTCAGGTAGTGATACCGTGGTTCGAAGATTAACCCCTAACAAGGCGTTGAATGCACTTCGTATATCCGATCGCAATATGTCTAGTTTAAAGGTTGAATTTGACCACGCCGATTCCATTCCTATTTATGGATTTGACTTTACAGCAGCACAAGCCGGTGTTCAAGTAGATAACTTTTCTAGTCGTGGAAATTCTGGATTGCCACTGTCATTGTTTCAACCAGGATTGATGAATCGCTTTCAAGAGCACTTACAATATGATTTGATCGTACTCCATTTTGGTACCAACGTACTGAATTACGGTTCCTATAATTACAACTGGTACACCAAGCAAATGGCTCGTGTGGTTACGCATTTGCGTGCTTGTTTCCCTAATGCGGCGATACTGGTGATTTCGACAGCGGATAAATCGACTAAGTATGATTTATCGATGCAAACGGATTCGGCCGTAGTACCGTTAGTGCAGGCACAGCGTAAGTATGCCATGGAGGAGCGCACAGGTTTTATGAACTTGTATGAAGCTATGGGAGGGAAGAATGCTATGGTAAGCTGGGTAGAGAACAGTCCAGCGAAGGCCAATAAGGATTATACACACTTCAACTTTAGAGGTGCTCAA
>JASLDM010000094.1 GCA_030151565.1 Flavobacterium sp.
CATTTTGGTAATCGACTTTAACCAAGATCAAACAAACACAGTTACCTCTTTTGCTTGGGGTATTCAATTTGATGGAAACCTAACGGGTGCACAGGCTCTTGGAATCGTTTCTTCTGAAACAGAAAACTTTTCTTACGAGATTGAAAACAATCAAGCAAAACGCATCAGTTTTGGTAGCTATACAGCTACAGCAAACAATACGGCATCTTGGAAACCTTTTGTTGGTACAAACTTATCAGATTGGACTCACGAAGGAATTAACCTAATTCACACAATGACTCAGACCAACTCTTGGTTTGGATTGAGCTACGGAAATGATACGGTTCGCCTTCCTTTTGCGCCATCAGCAGCTGAATTTGATTTAATGGGGATTGAAGATCATCAAATCGATGATTTAAGACTTTATCCTAATCCTGTGGTAGATTACTTAAACATTACAGCGGCAGAAGTAATAGACACAGTAGAACTTTACAATATTCGCGGACAAAAAGTATTCAGCCAAAAACACCCACAAACGTCTCTTGACTTGAGCGTGTTGCAATCTGGAACATACTTCGTAAAAATCAACAGCGGATCAAAAACTGTTACTAAAAAAGTGATCAAGAAATAACCCGTTTCAAAGCACTCTTTTAAAAAGGCTTTCTGATAATCAATCAGAAAGCCTTTTTTTATATTCCTAAATTTTAAACTACTCTAAATAATTCTTTGTACTTTTAGATAAGCATTTTTGAGATTGTTTCGCCATCAATATTTTCGTGTGAAGTATGAAAGATCACTTTTCCTTCTTTGATTAAAAGAACCTGCGGAGATTGATGCTGAACCTCAAATGCGCTTGCAATTTGATGAGATAAGTTTCGATAGCTAATAAGGTCAAGGAAATAACAAGGAGTCTCTAATGCAGTAAAAGTCTGTTCAAAGTTACGCAAAGCCATTTTACTAATAAAACAACGCGTACTGTGTTTGAAGATCAAGACGGTCTGTTGGAAAGAGTCTTTTTCTAAATGATTAAGGGTATCTTCTGTTTCTAAAGCAATCCAATTCATAGTAGTCAATTTTTGTCAAAAATAAGACTTTAAAACATAGTAACTATGTCATTTTGTCTTTTATTAACATTAAAAAACAACAAAGCAAGACAGTTTGTCATAAAACATCGAATGGAATATAAATTGTAATAAGATAAGCAACCAAAAAAAGAAAACGAAATGAATATAAACAACTTTACTATAAAATCGCAGGAAGCCTTGCAGCAAGCGCAAGTAATCGTGCAGTCTTTAGGACAACAACAAATTGAAAACGAACACCTTTTTAAAGCAATACTGGAAGTAGATGAAAATGTTACTCCTTTTATCCTTAAAAAGTTAAACGTGAATATCGGTATCTTTAAACAAGTACTAGACGCTACAATACAAAGCTTCCCAAAAGTATCCGGAGCTCAAATAGGCTTATCTAGAGAATTGGGAACTACGATAAATGAAGCACAAGTTATCGCTCAAAAAATGAACGATGAGTACGTTTCTATAGAGCATTTGATTCTTGCTATTTTCAAGTCAAAAAGCAAGGTAGCACAGATATTAAAAGACCAAGGAGTTAACGAAAAAGATTTAAAAGCTACAATTGAAGAACTCAGAGGTGGCGAACGCGTAACCTCGGCATCAGCAGAGGAAACGTACAATTCCTTGAGTAAGTATGCAAAAAACTTAAATCAATTGGCTAGCGATGGTAAACTAGATCCAGTAATTGGTCGTGATGAAGAGATTAGAAGAGTTTTACAGATTCTTTCGCGTAGAACCAAAAACAACCCTATGCTAATTGGAGAACCCGGAGTTGGTAAAACAGCCATTGCAGAAGGACTTGCTCATCGTATTGTACAAGGAGATGTACCAGAGAATCTAAAAGACAGATTGGTCTTCTCTTTAGATATGGGAGCATTAATAGCTGGTGCTAAATATAAAGGTGAATTTGAGGAGCGTTTAAAATCAGTAGTAAAAGAAGTAACCTCATCAGACGGAAACATCATTTTATTTATTGATGAAATCCATACACTTGTAGGCGCAGGAGGTGGTGACGGAGCTATGGATGCTGCAAATATCTTAAAACCTGCTTTGGCACGTGGTGAGCTTAGAGCAATTGGAGCCACTACCCTTGACGAGTATCAAAAATACTTTGAAAAAGACAAAGCTTTAGAACGTCGTTTCCAAAAAGTAGTTGTAGATGAGCCAGACACCGAAAGTGCCATTTCTATCTTGAGAGGTATCAAAGAGAAGTATGAAGCACACCACAAAGTACGAATCAAAGACGATGCTATTATAGCAGCTGTGGAGCTATCGGAACGCTATATCACCAACCGTTATTTACCAGACAAAGCTATTGACTTAATGGATGAGGCTGCTGCTAAGTTGCGAATGGAAATCAACTCGAAACCGGAAGAACTAGATGTTCTAGACCGTAAGATTATGCAGTTGGAGATTGAAATCGAAGCGATCAAACGTGAAAACGATGAAAACAAACTTAAATCCTTAGGATTAGAGGCAGCAAATCTAAAAGAAGAACGCAACGATATTTTCTCTAGATGGAAATCTGAAAAAGAAGTTGTAGATAATGTACAGAACGTTAAAAAAGAAATTGAAGACTATAAACTAGAAGCAGAACGTGCAGAACGCGAAGGTGATTATGGAAAAGTAGCGGAGTTACGATATGGAAAAATAAAAGATGCTCAAGAGAACTTAGAAAAGCTTCAAATCCAATTAGAAGAGAATCAGAAGGGACAATCGCTCATTAAAGAAGAGGTTACAAGTGATGATATTGCTGAGGTAGTAGCCAAATGGACTGGTGTTCCAGTTACAAAAATGCTACAAAGTGAGCGTGAAAAGCTATTGCATTTAGAAGAAGAATTGCACCAACGCGTAGTAGGTCAAGAAGAAGCTATAATAGCGATCAGTGATGCGGTACGTAGAAGTCGTGCTGGATTACAAGACCCTAAAAAACCTATCGGATCCTTCTTGTTCTTAGGAACAACAGGAGTTGGGAAAACGGAGTTAGCCAAAGCACTTGCTGAATATTTATTTGATGATGAAAACGCGATGACGCGTATTGATATGAGTGAATACTCAGAACGCCATAGTGTGAGCAGATTGGTTGGAGCGCCTCCGGGATATGTGGGTTACGATGAAGGAGGTCAATTGACGGAAGCCGTGCGTAGAAAACCGTATTCGGTAGTCTTACTAGATGAGATTGAAAAAGCCCATCCAGACACTTTTAATATTTTATTACAAGTATTAGATGAAGGGCGTTTAACTGACAATAAAGGTCGTTTAGCTGATTTTAAAAACACCATTATTATTATGACTTCTAATATGGGAAGCCATATCATTCAAGAGAAATTTGATAATGCTGGTGGAGATCTTGAAGCAGCTTCGGAAGCGGCAAAAGAAGAAGTTTTAAACGAGTTGAAACAAACCGTTCGTCCAGAGTTTATCAACCGTATCGATGAGATTGTGATGTTTACGCCATTGAGCAAAGCCAACATACTTTCAATCGTTGACTTACAGTTAAAAGGTATTTTTAGTATGCTGAATGAACAACACATCCATATGGAAGCGACACCAGAGGCTAGAAATTATTTAGCAAACAAAGGGTACGATCCGCATTTTGGTGCACGTCCAGTTAAACGTGTCGTACAACGTGAGGTATTGAACAAATTGTCTAAAGAAATTTTATCTGGAAACGTGAAATCAGATAGTATGATTTTACTAGATAGCTTCAACAATGAATTGGTATTCAGAAATGAAAACTAAAAAAACAAATACGCTAAAAGCGACACAGAAATGTGTCGCTTTTTTTATAGCTATCTACTAATCAAGAATACCTTAATTAGACAAACAAACCTACTTCGCTCCTATTTTTTTGTTAAATATCAAAGCGTAAGTATAATAATTTGTACATTTAGTTATCTAAACATTCAAACTATGAACCACGTTAAACTTTTTGTTGGAAGTGAAATCATCACTTTAGCCGTTA
>JASLDM010000046.1 GCA_030151565.1 Flavobacterium sp.
ATTAGCTAATTTTTAAATAGAAAAACATCATTATATCTGTATATAAGTGCAAATGTAAAAAATTAAAAAAAACTTCCAATAGTTAGCAAGCTTTAATTATGCACCACCCCTATACTTTCTATAGATTGTGAAGAAAATTTAAAAACCTTAAGGAGTTTGAGGTTATTGGTAAAAATACAAAGAAGTAAAAATGCTAAGAAGGCTCTTTTCAGGAATAAAGGAAACTTATTGGTTTAAAAGTAAGTAGATTACTATGATTAAAGCAATATATAAATGATATTTTTTTTAGTCTCTTATTGCTAATAATTCAAAACTATTAGACACAGTTATGCTAGAGGGTAATGAAAATCATCCTCTTTTTATTCTCCAAATACCTCTTTTACCGACTTAAGCTACTTGTCTATTTTCGTAAATTTTTTTATTCCGGACACAAGCACAAATACGGTGTATTAGTTTATTTCTTACGTTATTTAATACAAGCATTTTCGGCTTGCCTTCTGCTACTTTCTTTTCATAATATGCTTTCATCTCTGGGTCGTATCTACTGCTAGATAACGCACAGAGGTGTAGTAGTTTTTTTAGTTTTTTATTAGACATAAAATGAACCTTCGCTTTTCCTCTAACACTTTTTCCTGAAGTATACTCAAAGGGAACCACCCCACAATAGGAGGCTAGCTGTCTAGGTGTCTCAAAAAGGGTAAATGCATTAGTGTAACAGATTAAAGACAATGCCGTGATACGACCTACTCCTTTAACCGATTCTATACTATTAAACATTTGTGAGATATCTTGATCTTGTCTAATAAGTTCTTCTAACTGCATATCAATGATCTGAATCGCTTGATCATAAGCTTTAATAATCGCTCGATCATTCTTTTCCAATAATTTATATGTTACATCATCAAAACCCTTTAACTCTTTCGTTCTTACCTCTATAGCAGTCTTGTGAGCAACATTCATCTCTCGTTGACCTAGCAATGCCTGAATCTTAGTTAAAATATTATTTGAACCTGTAAATAACACTGCTTCTTCTTGATTCTTTTTGGCATATAGAGCGATTCTAGCAGAATCTACTTTATCATTTTTTCCTCTTTGAATCCCGCTGCTTCGAATAATACGATAAGCCATCTCAACCCATATATTACAAGATTTAGCTAATAATACCTCTACTAAAATGTTCTTATAAACACCAGTATGCTCCATACAGATTAAACTATCATCTACCAAACAACCTTCATTTTTTATCCATTTTAGAAAGGCTTGTACTCCTTTTTTAGTATTAAGGAACTGATCGTGCTTTTGGATATTATCAAGTAAAATTGTTGCATCAAAATAATCCTTTGAAATGTCTATCCCAATAAAATGTGTAAATTTGTCCATACGATAAATGATATAAGGCAACCTATTACTAAACTATTATCTAAACCTTAATACTAGACCCTCACGTCTTAATTACTAGTCTGATACCTTTAGTAAAATCAACAAAGTCCTAGTCTCATCCTAAGTCTTTATACTTTGTGATCAGTTTGGTTCACTTTGTTGATTAGGTTGTTTTATTATTATTCTTTCCTATAAAATTATCATTTTTATATTAAGCAAATCTAAAGGGTGATCAGTACCGTAAAGACAATACCTAGTATAAAATAAACAAACTTTTTCATAATTTTAAATTATCATTACATATTCAAAAACCAGTAACGCAATATAATACAAAAAAAGCACCCTCCTACCAAGAAACATTTTTTACGCATACCTTTTTTAATAAAACTAAATTATTTAAACGGAGAGAAATATTTAAAAGCCTCCTCTGCGATATATTGTCTATTTTTGAGTTTTGATTTTTTCAATATTTAATTTTCTATGTCACAAGACCTCATCATCGCTATATTAGTCGTTTTTATTGTTGTTGCTTTCTTTATTGGGCGATTGCGAAAACCACAGGCTTCCGATACCGAAAACATCAAATTACAAGCAGAAATCGATTTTCTGAATCGAGAGTGTGCGCAATTACAATCTGACAAAAAAAATGCTACAGAACGCGAAGAACTATTGCGTCAAGACAATCAAGAACTCATTGCTCGTATTTCGATTAGAGATACGGAATACAACCACATCAAAGAAAAACTAAAAGAACAACAACTGGAAACACAAGACCTTCAAGAGAAATTCACTATAGCTTTTGAAAATCTTGCTAATAAAATTATGGAGGCAAAAAGTGAAACTTTTGTCAAACAAAACAAACAAAGTTTAGAATCATTACTAGCACCATTACAAGAAAAAATAACAACCTTTGAACAAAAGGTAACACAAACACACCTAGAAAGTGTGGACTATCATGCAGCTTTGCGTCAACAGATTTTAGGACTTAAAGAGCAAAATCAACAGATGAGTCAAGAAACGCTCAATTTAACCAAAGCTCTCAAAGGAGATAATAAAATGCAAGGGAATTGGGGCGAGTTAATCTTAGAACGCGTATTAGAAAAATCTGGTTTAGAAAAAGGTCGTGAATATGAAGTACAGCAGCATCGTATTGCTGAAGACGGTAGCAGAATGCTTCCTGATGTGGTCCTTCATCTGCCCGACAACAGGAAAATGATTATTGATTCAAAGGTTTCCCTAGTTGCTTATGAGCGCTACATCAACGAAACGGACGAAACGGACGAAACAGCTAAAGCGAATTTTTTAAACGCGCATTTAAAATCGCTAAAACAACATATTGAGGGCTTGGCCGATAAAAACTACCAAGATTTATATGCTGGTGATTCTCCTGATTTTGTATTGCTTTTTGTCCCGATAGAAACCGCCTTCTCCGCTGCTATAAATGCAGATCCTACTTTGTATACCAAAGCCTTTGATCGCAACATTATTGTAGTAACTCCCTCTACCTTATTGGCTACTTTACGTACGATAGATACTATGTGGACACAGCGCAAACAACAAGAAAATGCCTTTGAGATTGCGCGTCAAGCGGGTTTACTCTATGATAAATTTGAAGGCTTGATTCAAGATCTTACTAAAATTGGTAAACGAATTGACGACACTAAACAAGAATACGACAAAGCTTTTAACAAATTAAGCACAGGACGAGGCAATTTGATTAATTCTGTCCAACGATTGAAAGAAATGGGCGCTAAAGCCAAAAAAAGCTTACCCGAGGTTATGATTCAAAAAGCTGAAGACCAAGAATAGTATACTACAAATTAGCTATACTTTCAGACGAGATACAACTGTAAGATTGTCCCCTAAGTTTTTGCATTTAAAATACTTGTAGTACTTTTGCAATGCATTACACATCTTGCATTTAACAATCTTCAAATTTCAACACTATGGATACATACATCGATTTGCATCCGGCGGATGTCGCTGAGTTTTTATCTGAAATGAAAAAGAAAGATAGAAACCTAGCCTTTCTAAAGCTGAACCCAGAACAAAAGGTTGAGGTATTTTCTTTTTTAGACGTCAACATCCAACAAGAAATTGTTAAGAGTTTGGCAGAGGAAGACTACGCCGAAGTCTTAAACAACTTAGAGCCCGATGACCGTACGGAACTCTTTGATAGTTTTCCTGACGAATTAATTAAGTATTCCATCAACTTACTGAATGATGAAGAAAAACAAATAGCATTAAACCTAATTGGTTACAATGAAGATAGCATTGCTCGCTTAATGACGCCGCTATACATTCAAACCAAAAAAAACAGAACTGTTGCACAGGTTTTTCAACATATCAAAAAATACGGTAAAAAAGCGGAAACATTAAACTACATCTATGTTGTAGATGAGAATAATGTACTAATTGATGACTTGAAGATCGGTGAATTGCTACTTGCAGAACCCGAAACTTTAATCTCAGACCTAATTGACCATACTTTTACGGCTATAATAACAACTACTCCTACGGAAGAAGCTTTTGATATTTTTGAGAAATACGATCGTTCTGCCCTTCCTATCATCACTGAAAAAGGAGTTTTAGTTGGTATTGTAACCTTTGACGACATCTTGGATAAGATTAAAGAACGCGACACTGAAGATATCCAAAAATTTGGAGGGATGGAAGAGTTAGATATGTCGTATACGCATACACCTCTTATGGAACTGGTGCGCAAAAGAGCTGGTTGGCTAATTATCCTTTTTTTAGGGGAAATGATGACTGCATCGGCAATGGGGTATTTTGACGGAGAAATAGAAAAAGCTGTTGTATTGGCTCTTTTTGTACCATTGATTATTTCCAGTGGAGGAAACTCTGGTTCGCAAGCGGCCTCTTTAATCATTCGTGCTATGGCCATTGGCGATCTAAAACTCAGTGATTGGTGGTATGTAATGAAAAAAGAAATTGCTTCAGGATTAATGCTAGGAGCTGTATTAGGAGTAATTGGTTTTGCTAGAATTATGTTGTGGCAAAAACTAGGAATCTACGATTATGGAGAATTCTGGTTCTATGTAGGCCTCTCCGTATCGGTATCCCTTTTATTTATTGTACTTTGGGGAACCTTGTCCGGATCAATTATCCCATTTGTACTTCGCCGCTTTGGCATGGACCCCGCTACAGCCTCTGCGCCTTTTGTAGCAACGCTTGTAGACGTTTCTGGTTTGATTATCTACTTCTCTATTGCCGCTTTTTTCCTTTCAGGAAAACTATTATAACAAAAAGGGCTATTCTTCACGAATAGCCCTTTTTTTAAAACTTATCCTTATTTCTCTAAAGCATCTGGAAAAATTTTATGCGGATTGAGTATTCCTTTAGAATCAAAAATTGTTTTAATGCCACGCATCAAGTCCAATTCTACTTCACTAAAAGGCAGTCTCATATAATTTTTCTGTACCCAACCAATACCATGCTCTCCAGATAGTGTTCCCTTTAAAGCAATAGTTAACTCAAAAATCTCTTGAATTCCCAATGGAACTTGCTGTATCCATTGTGTATCTGTAAGGCCTTCTTTTATAATATTTACGTGTAAATTTCCATCTCCTGCATGACCATAACAGATACTTTTAAAGCCGTAACGGTTGCCTATTTCTTTAATTCCCTTTAATAATGTAGGTAATTCGTAACGCGGTACCACCGTATCTTCTTCTTTATAAACTGTATTCGATTTTACAGCTTCAGCAACATTTCTTCGCAGTCTCCATAAAGACTCTTTTTGTTCAGTAGTATCTGCAAATAATATTTCGTCTATTTGAAATTTTTCTACTGTTTCTGCAATCTTTTCTGCTTCAGAAAAAAGGACATCTGGATAGTTCCCATCAACTTCAATCAACAACAAAGCTTCAATTCCTTCTTTGATACTGAAATTCCCAACATCCATAAATCGCATCGTCAAATCAATCGCATCACGTTCCATAAACTCTAAAGCACTTGGCACAACACCTGCTCTAAAAATATCTGAAACTGCCTGAGCTGCTTCTTCCATAGCGTAAAAAGGAACTAACATTAAAATATCATGCTTGTTTTTAGGTAATAAACGCAACACAATTTGTGTAACTACACCTAATGTTCCTTCACTACCAATCATCAGTTGTGTAAGATTATATCCCGTTGCATTTTTGAGGGTATTAGCTCCTGTCCAAATAACTTCTCCTGAAGCTAACACCACTTCAAGATTCAGCACATAATCTTTAGTAACCCCATACTTAACCGCTCTAGCGCCACCGGAGTTTTCAGCAATATTTCCACCTATAAAACAACTCCCTCTACTAGCTGGATCAACAGGATAAAAGAGTCCCTTTTCTAATACCTGATCCTGTAAAACTTGTGTAATAACACCAGGTTGTGTACGTACTTGTAAATTCTTTTCGTCAATCTCTAGAATCTGGTTCATCTTTTCTAAAGAAAGAGCTATCCCTTTACATACATTTAAAATCCCTCCACTCAATCCAGTACGCGCACCAACGGGTACAACTGGTAAATTGTGATCAAATGCATACCGCATTACCCAAGCAACCTCTTCTGTTGTTTCGGGTTTCAAAACTACTGCTGGAGGAAAAACCAAATCTTCTGTATGATCTCGCCCATAATCAACTAACGTAGCTTCATCTGTCCAAACGCGAGCTGATCCAAAATACTGTTTAAAATCTTCAAAATGTGTTTCGTTTAAAGCTGCTAAAAGTGGTTGTTTCATTATTCTTGTTTTTTGAAAGTAACTTTTTTCATATCAGGTAAAAAATAAGCTATAATACCTATTAAAGGTAAAAATGCACAGATATTATAAATGTACTCAATAGAAGTCTGATCTGCCCACCAACCCAAAACAGCCGATCCTAAGCCTCCCATTCCAAAGGCGAAACCATAGAATAAGCCCGATACCATACCTATCTTTTTGGGTAATAATTCTTGTGCATAAACCAAAATAGACGGAAAAGCTGATGCTAGTATAAAACCAATAATAACAACTAAAAAAGCAGTACCTGTTAAACCAGCATGGGGCAACATCAACGTAAATGGAGTTACTCCTAATACCGAAAACCAAATGATGTATTTTCTTCCAACACGATCGCCAAAAAATCCGCCAATTAACGTACCTAAAGCTACTGCCAAAAGAAAATAAAACAAATATACCTGTGCTTGTACCTCACTAATTCCAAACTTATCCATCGTATAAAATTGAAAATAACTAGTGATACTCGCTACATAAAAATACTTAGAAAAAATTAAAAGTAAAAGAATTACTATAGAAAACACGATTCTACGTTCACTCAAGTCTGGCAATAACAAGGCTTTTTTACTTTTTGTTTTCGCTGCTGTCAAGATTCCTTTATACCAACTACCGATATAAAACAAGACTATTTGAGCAACAACAACAATTCCTATAAACCATAACAACTGCTCCTGCCCTGTTGGTAAAACAAGCCAAGCAACCAGCAAGGGCGCTAAAGCGGTACCTGTATTTCCTCCTATTTGAAATATCGATTGAGCCAAACTACGCTTGCCTCCAGAAGCTAAATAAGACACACGAGAGGATTCTGGATGAAATATAGAAGAACCAATCCCTACTAAAACTACTGCAATCAATACCCACGTATAATCTCGAGCATATGCCAAAGTTACAATTCCTAAAAAGGTAAAACACATCCCAATGATCTGAGAATAAGGCTTGGGATTTTTATCGGTATACATACCCACCACAGGTTGCAGTAAAGATGATGATACTTGATAACAGAACGTAATCATACCGATTTGAGCAAAACTCAAACTGTAGTTTTCTTTCAGTAGAGGATAAATAGCAGGAATAACTGCTTGTAATAAATCATTAAATAAATGCGCAATACTAATCGCTAGTAATATGGGATAAACCGTTTGATTTGCGGCTGTTTGTTCACGGACTTTTGCAAATAATCCCGTGTTTTTTGTTGTCTTTTGAAACATATATAGTATTCTAAGTGAACAAAGCTACTTAATTTCATTTGATCTAGTTAAGCTTCTTCCCTCTTTTGATTTTTATTTCATCATTTTTTTACTATTTTTACTTTTCAACAATTCTGATTCGTGAAGAAAAACATTCCACACCCGACAGCCTTGAAAGAAAATGATGGCATTCCTCAACCGGAAAGTGTCAATACAGCTGTAATTGCGGCTTTTCAAAAACGCAGACAGCAAAAGCAAACTCCCGAACAACTTGTATCTCGAATTATCAAAGGAGATGCCATAGCCTTAAGTCAAGCCATTACGTTGGTCGAGAGCCTTCATCCAGAACACCATATCAAAGCCAATGAAATTATTCAAGGCTGTTTGCCTTATGCTAATAAATCGGTTCGCATAGGTATTACTGGTGTCCCAGGAGTTGGAAAAAGTACTTTTATCGAAGCTTTTGGTAAACTACTAACCAATCAAGGAAAAAAAGTAGCAGTCTTAGCAATTGATCCAAGTAGCAGTCTTACTCGTGGTAGTATTCTGGGAGATAAAACACGTATGGAAGAATTAGTAAAAGACCCTAATGCCTATATTCGTCCATCAGCTTCAGGTGAAAGCTTAGGAGGCGTAGCCCGCAAAACAAGAGAGACCATTATATTATGCGAAGCCTGTGGTTATGATACTATTTTGGTAGAAACTGTAGGAGTTGGGCAAAGTGAAACCGCGGTACACAGTATGGTTGATTTCTTTTTACTGCTCAATTTAGCAGGTGCTGGCGATGAATTACAAGGCATTAAACGCGGTATTATGGAAATGGCAGATGCAGTTGTAATCAATAAAGCGGATGGGGAAAATGTAAAAAGAGCGCAATTAGCACGCATTGAGTTTAACCGCGCTTTGCATTTATTTCCTAAAAAAGCATCAGATTGGACTCCAGAAGTCCGTACGTGTAGTGCTTTGGAACAAACGGGAATTCAAAAGATTTGGGATATGATAGAGGAATTTCTAACGCTTACAAAAGAAAACGCTTATTTTTACAACCGTAGGCAAGAACAAAATCAGTATTGGATGATGGAAACCATTAATGAAGAAATATTGATGCGCTTTTACAATGCTCCCAATATTTCCACAGCAATTAAGACACAAAAAAAAGCAGTGCAAAACAATGAAATATCACCTTTTGCAGCTGCTCAGTCTATTTTAGAAACTTATTTTTCGAAAATCTAGTCTTCTAATTCTTCGTCTTCTACATAACGTAACATCTCGCGGTCATAAAACTCACCAGCTTGTACGATAAGTGTTTCCATTTCTGCTTCGATTTCAGATTCTTCAGATTCTTCAATTGACTCAATAAATTCG
>JASLDM010000073.1 GCA_030151565.1 Flavobacterium sp.
GAACATTGCCCAATTCAAAAGCGAAAAAATCGGCGAAATATTCACATACAAATCCGCCTTACTTATCGTGGGAAGTTTGTGTTTTTTTAAGAGCGAAAGGTGTAGATCATTTATTAATTGATTTGCCAAGTGTGGACAAGGAAAAGGATGAAGGAAAATTACTTGCACACAAAGCATTTTGGAATGTAACGGATGTTAATCAATTAAATGACAATGCTCGTTTGAATGCCACAATTACAGAGATGATTTATGTAGATGAGGCGGTTTCGGATGGAATGTACTTTGTGAACTTACAAGTGGCAGCTATTGAAAATGACGCTAGTCCAAGTCGACCAGTTTTATATTTATTGCAAAAAGAAGTAACCACAGAATAACAAATGACTATAGCTACTATTTATGAACTATGTCTGGAAAAACCAGGCGTTACGGAACATTTTCCTTTTGATGAGGATACCCTGGTTTTTAAAGTCGGAGGTAAAATGTTTGCTTTGCTTTCGCTAAAGCGATGGGAAGAAGGTACAGGGACTATTAACTTGAAATGTGATCCTGATTATGCTGAAGAGCTTCGTGCGCTTCACATAGAAATTACTCCAGGCTACCATATGAGTAAAAAACACTGGAATACGGTAGATTGTAAAGGAGGATTAGCTCCTGTTTTAATTGCAGCATTGATTCAGCATTCTTATGATTTGGTTTTTAAAGGGCTTCCTAAGAAGGTAAGGGATACTTTTATTTAGGTTCTTTTGATTTTATAGGTGGTTTACGAAATATAAAACGCTCTTCTAGTTGTCTAGAAGAGCGTTTTTTGTATTGTCTGAAAAAGAGTTTTAATGTTTTTTAGTTATTATTAGACATTAAGTTTATGATTCTTTTTTATACAAAGCATCAGCTTTTTCAAAAGTTTCGATAATCTCTTTGCTTGGTTCTTTTGTAAGTAAAGAAACGCCTACAATTGCCAAAGTAGAGCCAATAAAGCCAGGGATTATTTCGTAAATATAATGTTCGCCTGCTTCAAAAAGTAAAGGCCAAATAATAACGATTAATGCTCCGGTAATCATTCCTACAATTGCTCCAAGCCCCGTTACGCGCTTCCAAAAGATAGAGCACAAAACCAATGGTCCAAATGCAGCTCCAAAACCAGCCCAAGCGTGAGAGACTAAAGCCAATACTTTGCTGTCTGGATTCAGTGCAATGATAATTGAGATAACAGCAACTAGTAATACGGTTAATCTACCAATCCAAACCAATTCATTTTGACTTGCGTTTTTACGAATAAAACCTTTGTAAAAGTCTTCCGTTAAAGCACTGGAACATACTAAAAGTTGACAGCTTAATGTGCTCATTACCGCTGCTAAAATTGCAGATAAAAGTATACCCGCAACCCAAGGATTGAAAAGGTATTGTACAAGCTCTATAAATATACGCTCGTTATCGGCTTGTACACCTGCTACGTTTTCTGGAAATTTAAAAAAGTATGCAATACCAAAATATCCAATAGCTACAGCACCAGCCATACATAGTATCATCCAGGTGATTCCTATTCTTCTTGCATTTTTTAATGATTTAACCGTTCCTGCAGCCATAAAACGGGCCAAGATATGCGGTTGGCCAAAATAGCCTAAACCCCAAGCGGCGGCACTGATGATGCTAATAAAGCTGATTCCAGAGGTAAGGCTCGAATAGGATACTTGGTGTGTTATTGAGGCTGTCTCGATTAGAGTATTAGCTTGTTCCCACCCGCCTGTAGAAAGAATTATCATTGTAGGAGTTACGATTAACGCAAACAACATCAAGGTTGCTTGAATAGTGTCTGTCCAGCTTACTGCTAAAAAGCCGCCGATAAAGGTGTACAAAATGGTAGCGGTAGCGCCTAAAATTAATGCATTGGTGTAATCCATTTCAAAAAGACTCTCAAATAAGCGAGCACCTGCAACTACACCAGAAGCACAGTAAATTGTAAAGAAAAATAAAATAACAAGAGCAGAAATAATTTTAAGAATCTGTCCGTCACTTCCAAAACGATGTTGAAAATAGTTAGGAAGTGTAAGTGCGTTGTTGTTTACTTCTGTGTGTACTCGTAGTCGGCCTGAAACGAAAAGCCAGTTGAGGTAAGAGCCAATAACTAGTCCGATAGCGATCCAGCTTTTGGAAATACCAAAAACCCATATGGCACCAGGAAGTCCCATAAGCAACCAGCCAGACATATCTGAGGCTCCTGCAGACATCGCGGTAACAAAACTGCCTAAACTCCGTCCTCCTAAAATATAATCTGAAAAATTCTTGGTTCTTAGATATGCAATAATTCCAATTGCTAGAACACCAATGAGATAAATGATAAAGGTAATTAGGGTAGGGTTTATGTTTTCCAATGTATAATGAGTTAAATTCTTTCAAAAATAATATAAAATAATCTTTTATCAGTTTTTTTGATATCTGCTGTCGTTTAAAGTATTTAAATTCAATGTTTTTTTTTAATTTAATTTGTTGATATAAGGTGTTTTGTGTCTATTGAAGATGAGTTGTAAAAAGATAGCGAAAATTAAAAAACTAATTATAGACATAACAAAAAACGCCTTGAGAACTCTCAAGGCGTTTTAGTATGGATAGTTAAGGCTAATATCTATTAGTTTTCTTTGTCAATTTCTACTTGAAATTTAATTGGCAATGTATATTGCGATCTAACTTTTCTACCTTTTAACTCAGCAGGAGACCATTTAGGCATTGTTTTTAAAATTTGGATTACTTGTTGTCCAATACCATGTCCTGGATCTCTGACAACACTTGCATCATAAATAGAACCATCTGCTTCTACAACGAATTGTACGATAGTCGATATAGTTGAATGTGTCAGTCCGTCTGGAACAACAAATCGAGTTATGAAGTGATTCATAAATGCATTCATACCTCCAGGATATTCTGCGGTTTTTTCTAC
>JASLDM010000084.1 GCA_030151565.1 Flavobacterium sp.
ATAAACTCTGGACGAACGGTTTGTTTAAGTTCGTTTAAAACTTCTTCCTTCGCAGATTCAGAAGCCGCTTCAAGATCTCCTCCAGCATTATCAAATTTCTCTTGAATGATGTGGCTTCCCATATTAGAAGTCATGATAATGATGGTGTTTTTAAAATCAGCCAAACGCCCTTTATTATCGGTCAAACGTCCTTCGTCTAAAACTTGCAATAGAATATTAAAGGTGTCTGGATGGGCTTTTTCAATCTCATCAAGTAAGACTACAGAATACGGTTTTCTACGTACGGCTTCCGTCAATTGACCTCCTTCATCGTAACCTACATATCCCGGAGGCGCTCCAACCAATCTGCTTACGCTATGGCGTTCTGAGTATTCACTCATGTCAATACGCGTCATCGCATTTTCATCATCAAATAAATATTCTGCAAGTGCTTTGGCCAATTCCGTTTTCCCAACCCCAGTTGTTCCTAAGAACAGGAAGGAGCCAATAGGTTTTTTAGGATCTTGTAATCCGGCACGACTTCTACGTACGGCATCACTAATGGCTATAATAGCTTCTTCTTGACCTACTACGCGTTGGTGTAACTCCTCTTCTAAATGCAAGAGTTTTTCACGCTCACTTTGTAGCATTTTTGTAACCGGTACGCCGGTCCATTTGGCTACAACCTCAGCAATATCCTCGCTAGTAACTTCTTCTTTAATGAGTGATTGCCCTTTCTGATTCTCTTCTAATTGAATTTGAAGTTTTTCTAGATTTTCTTGGGCTTCTTTTATTTTTCCATAACGCAACTCCGCTACTTTTCCATAATCGCCTTCGCGTTCTGCACGTTCTGCTTCTAGTTTATAGTCTTCAATTTCTTTTTTAACGTTCTGTACATGATCCACAACTTCTTTTTCAGATTTCCATCTAGAGAAAATATCGTTGCGTTCTTCTTTTAAATTCGCAAGCTCTAATCCTAAGGATTTAAGTTTGTTTTCATCATTCTCACGCTTAATAGCTTCGATTTCAATCTCCAACTGCATAATCTTACGGTCTAGTACATCGAGCTCTTCCGGTTTAGAGTTGATTTCCATACGCAATTTAGCAGCAGCTTCATCCATTAAGTCAATAGCTTTGTCTGGTAAATAACGGTTGGTAATATAGCGTTCAGATAGTTCTACAGCGGCTATAATAGCATCATCTTTAATTCTTACTTTGTGGTGTGCCTCATACTTTTCTTTAATACCTCTCAAGATCGAAATGGCACTTTCGGTATCCGGTTCATCGACGACCACTTTTTGGAAACGACGTTCTAATGCTTTGTCTTTTTCAAAGTACTTTTGATACTCATCAAGTGTGGTTGCTCCAATGGCTCTAAGCTCACCACGCGCCAAAGCAGGTTTTAAGATATTTGCTGCATCCATTGCTCCGTCACCACCTCCTGCACCTACAAGTGTATGGATCTCATCAATAAATAAAATGATGTTTCCGTCTGATGAGGTTACTTCTTTAACTACGGATTTTAAACGCTCTTCAAATTCTCCTTTATATTTTGCACCGGCAATTAAAGCTCCCATATCTAGTGAGAATACCAATCGGTCTTTTAGATTTTCTGGTACATCTCCTTGTACAATACGATGGGCGAGTCCTTCTGCAATAGCTGTTTTACCTACTCCTGGTTCTCCAATTAACATGGGGTTGTTTTTGGTTCTACGAGAAAGAATCTGTAAGACTCTTCGGATTTCTTCATCACGACCAATTACCGGATCTAGTTTGCCATCGCTAGCCAATTGATTTAAGTTTTTCGCATATTTGCTCAACGAATTGTACGTTTCCTCGGCTGATGCTGAGGTTACGCGTTCACCGCCTCTAAGCTCTTCAATCGTCGCTTTTAAATCTTTTTCATTAACGCCTTGGTCTTTCAATAGCTGTGCTACTTTGCTTTTTGATTTGAAAATAGCAAGAATCAAGTGTTCGATTGAAACGTATTCATCGTTCATTTTTTGAGCGATAACTTGCGCTTCATTAATCGTAGTTCCCAATTCTCTAGATAGGCCTATTTGAGCTCCCGATACTTTTGGAAAGCTTTGTATAGTAGCATCTAAAACTTGTTTAAAAACGCCGATATTCACGTTTAGTTTTTTAAGGATAAAAGGAGTGACATTTTCATCTACTTCCAATATCGCTTTAAAAAGGTGTTCGTTTTCAATTTGCTGTTGTCCTAACGATTGCACGATTACTTGCGCTTGCTGCAAGGCTTCCTGCGATTTTATAGTAAAGTTGTTTATATTCATTTCGTTTTCTTTTTTTTGGTTGCTTATCTTAGTACAATTTATATTCCATTTGATAAATTATGACAAACTGTCTTATTTTGTTGTTTAATAATCTTAATAAAAGACAAAATGACATATTTTATGTATTTAAAAGTCTTATTTTTGACGAAAAAGGATTCATATGAATTGGAATGCATTAGAAACAGAAAGAACACTTCAACAGCTACAAGAAGACTCGTATACGCAAGCGGTCTTACTATTCAAACACAGTACGCGTTGTTTTATCAGTAAAATGGCTTTGCGTAATTTTGAGCAAACATTCTTAGCTTCTGAAGTTCCTTGCTATTTACTAGATTTGATTGCCTATCGAAATTTATCTCATCAAATTGCAAGTACTTTTGACGTTCAGCATCAATCTCCTCAAGTGCTTTTGATCAAAGATGGAAAAGTTATCTTTCATGCGTCGCACGAGAATATTGATGGAGCAGCGATCTCAAAAATGCTTATCTAAAAGTACGAAAAAATATCGGGAAGTCCCATAGGTTTTTCTAATATAAAAAAGGCCTTTCTGACAAGAAATCAGAAAGGCCTTTGAAAAGTGGTGTGTGGTATCGGTTTATTTCTTGATTACCTTTTTAGTAACAGATTTTGATCCGCTATTGATTTTCAAGAAGTAGGTACCTGTTTGCAATTCACTGAAATCAAGTGCGGTTTGTGGTTGTTTTTGATGGAACACTTTCTGACCACGGCTGTTGAAAACCTCAACGCTATCTATGTTTTCTGCAGCTGTAACGTTTAAGAAATCTACCACCGGATTTGGGTAGAGTTTTAAAGCTTCAATATGATGATCTTCAATTCCCATTAAATCAAATTCTGCTGCAATTGGTGCAAAAGGAAGGCGTACCGTTTCATTGCCATAGCTCAATCCAAACCAAGTGTTGTTTTGAGACATTACATGGGTTAAATTAATACCTTCATTGGTCCAGTCCGATAAGTTTGT